>JARBTT010000242.1 GCA_029240055.1 Anaerosinus sp. | reverse complement strand
CTGCTCGTGCCTGAGAGTGTTTCAGCACTCTCAGGACACGGCGATTTTTTAATTTCCACCTTATTCCTTAATTATAATCCATTTCTTAGCGATTGCAAGTAAAAGTAAGTCGAAATATGATATTTTTATATAGAAAAAGCGAGGTTAGCGGATTTTTTTACGTCCGTTGACCTCGCTTTATATATTTTAGTATAGTCAATTGATTTTATTTTTCTAGGGAAGATAGCATTTTATTTCGCCTTGTAAATGATTATATGATATCTTTTATCTGCTCACGCCATAGTAAATATCCAGCATCATTAAGATGCAAACCATCCACTGTATAATTACTTGGAAGTCGACCATCAGAGCCAGTTAAAGCAGGCGTTAAATCAATATATGGATCGTTATATTCCTGCGCCAATTTTTCAATTTGAACATTTAGCTGTTTGATATTGCCATTGGTACGTAAAGCCCGTGAAGGGAATATTGTTTCATTAAAAGGCAACACACTCTGAATATAGATTTTTGTGTCTGGTAATTCATTATGCAAACGATTGAGGATCTTTCGATAATTTGTCATCGTGTCTGGAATTGAACGATTAAAACAAAGGTCATTTGTTCCGATCATCAAAAAAATTTGCGATGGCTGCAATGCAATTACTTGATCAAGACGATTTAACACGCCAAGTGTTGTATCCCCACCAATTCCCCGATTTATTACTGGCAAGTCAGGAAAAAGTTTCGACCAATCTCCCTCGTCAGTCATACTGTCACCCAAGAACACGATCTGATGCTCCGAATGCGGGGCTAGCGAAAAATACATTTTTCTAAAACGATAATAAATACTCAGATAAGCTGGATCATCAGGCTTACGGCTCAGGTCATTCGCCCATAGATATAATTTTTCTTGCTTTCTATGAGCCATAGAATGGACTGATGGATTACTTAAAACCAGCATACATAACATAAGTATCGGTAATGTAATATAAACAACTAAATTTTTTACAGGCATATAATATTCTCCTAAGCTAAATTTAATAGTACAAATGCTGAGTTCACGATCCTCTTGACTTGTCTATTTAATATAATACTTTACTACTCCATAAGTCAACTAACAACTCTTTCTTGACATATAAGTTTTTAGTCGTGTACTTTTAAGGAACAAATGCTGTATAATAAAATGGTTATAATAAGTAAGAATTGCGTGGTGTGCATATATGGCAAAATCAGTAGCCTCTTATCAGTCCATAGCACTGGATATTGCAAAAAGAATCATTAATGATGAATTTCCTGTCGGGACTAAAATATCTGGTAGAACACTTTTGGCTAGTCAATATAGCGTTTCACCTGAAACGATTAGAAAAGCAATTGGCATCTTAAAAAACGCTAATGTAGTTAACGTATCGCAAGGTAAAGAAATCACGATTCTCTCCTCCCAGCAAGCCTATAATTTAATTGAGCATCACAAAGAAATTATTTCTGCTTATTCACTAAAACAAGAATTAGAAATGCTTCTTGAACAAAAAGAAGAAACAGACCGACAGTTTCGTAAGATCGTTACCGAAATCATGCGGTATTCCGATCGATTGAAAAATCTTGATCCTTATAATCCTGTTGAAATTCGAATTTCACCAAATGCTACAGTAGTAGGTAAATCATTAGAAGCACTCGATTTATGGCACAATACAGGTGCAACCCTTGTAGCGATCCGTAGAGAAACAGAAATTATGATTTCGCCTAGTCCAGCTACAATTCTGGAATCTGATGACCGCATTGTAGTAGTCGGTTCAACTGCTATGTTGCAAAATGTTTTTGATTTCATCAACCGATGAAATGAACAAAGTGGGAATAGCATTAAGCCTCTCTCACATTGTTTTAAATTGTATCTTTGCACGAGGAGGAAGCTTACATGCGTACACCAAAAATAAGTAAAGCATATTATTCATTAACCCACTGGCATGATTTTCGGCTAAAATTATTTGGCGAAGGCATTTTCATTGGTTTTATTGTTGGATTTATCATTGTAGCATTTCGCTATTTACTGGAACAAGCAGAAATGCTCCGCAGTGTCATCTATAGTTATTTGCAAACAGGATACTGGCCACTGACGATATTGTGGTTTCTAGCATTATTCGGGATAGCTTATCTATTAAACTGGATCGTAAAAACAGAGCCAATGTCTGCTGGCAGTGGTATCCCGCAGGTAAAAGGAATCATTTTAGGCTTCATGAAAATGAATTGGTTAAAAGTATTACTAACTAAATTTATTGGTGGTGTTTTAGCTATCGGCGCTGGTTTATCCTTAGGACGTGAAGGTCCGTCTATCCAATTGGGCGCAACGGTTGGGCAAGGGATCAGCCGAAGCCTTGGCAGATCAAAAATGGAAGAACGATACCTGCTCACAAGTGGCGCTAGCGCTGGCCTAGCGGCAGCGTTTAATGCACCATTAGCAGGAGTAATGTTTTCCTTAGAAGAATTGCACAAAAACTTTTCGCCAACGGTTTTAATGTCAGCAGTAGCTGCAGCACTAACTGCGGTCTTAGTATCACAACAGTTTTTCGGCTACAACCCTGTATTTAACTTTATTGGCTTACCTATTTTACCTATCAACTATTATGGACTTATTATCGTACTAGGGATTCTAATGGGCTTTTTAGGCATTGCCTTCAACCGCTTCTTAATAAAGTCACTAGAAATTTACGAACAACAAACTTTACTATCTGGTATGTGGAAACTAGCTTTACCGTTGGTTCTCGCTGGAATCATCGGTTTTTTCTTGCCAGAGATTCTAGGCGGTGGCAATAACTTAGTTGATGAATTAGCAACTAAATCATTTAGTCTAAACATGCTATGGCTATTACTCATAGGAAAATTCTTTTTTACTATGGTGAGCTTTGGGTCAGGCGTTCCCGGCGGGATTTTTTTACCGATGCTGGTCATTGGGGCATTGGCTGGCAGTGTATTTAGCCATATACTGATTAATTTCGGTCAACTGGACCCCTATTACAGTACGAATATTATCGTATTATCCATGGCAGCATATTTTTCGGCAGTTGTGAAAGCTCCGATAACAGGTAGTATTTTAATCATGGAAATGACAGGATCTTTTAATCACATGTTTTCACTTATTATTGTCTCGATGACTGCTTACCTTGTAACGGATATCGCCAAAATAAAGCCAATTTATGAGGAACTATTAGAACGCTCGTTAATTAAGCAGGGGAAACTGTCCGTTAACATCACTACAAAAAAGAAAATTATTATTGATGTGACAATTGGTATTGGTTCAAAACTAGATGGTAAGCAAATTAAAAACATTACCTGGCCACCGAACTGTTTATTGGTAAGCATCAAACGTGGTGATACTGAATTAGTCCCCAAAGGAGATACCCGCATCATTATCGGTGATTACTTATA
>JARBTT010000241.1 GCA_029240055.1 Anaerosinus sp. | reverse complement strand
CTTCAGCATTACGATTCGCTTGAACAATAACCTCAACTCCTGCCGGAACATGTAAACAGTATGGATTCTCGTCAAAAAGTGAATCCCGTTTCATGATTTTCGTTTGATTTTCCCAATGAATCACTACTTCACCAGTCAAAATAACAAATGCAGTTTCTTTTTTATCATCTTTAAATGTTAACTTTTCTTGAGAATTCATAACCTGATAACCGATATCCATAAGCATTGCACTTTCACAAGTCGTCATGGCATTATAGCCATGTTTTAATTCACCCAAACGACCGAATTTCATAGTTCATCCCTCCAACCAGTTGGAGTAATAACCTTTTCACTTTTATTAATAACCTTTTCACTTTTATGTGCTTCAATAAATGCGTGAATTGCAGCTGCACTTTGCATTGCATCTGAACAACTATGACTCGCAACCACCATTGCCGCATGTGCTGTGGCATATTCTAAAGCCTTGTCTATACTCCAACCTTCAAGTAAACCGTAGATAAATGCGGATGCATAAGCATCGCCGCCACCGAAGGATTTTAATAATTTGATATTGAATGATTGCACTTTAAAAGATTTCTTATCTGCACTATAGGCAATCGAACCTTTTTTACCATGCTTGATAATAACAATTTTATTACCAAAACTCATATATTTTTCAGCAATTTCGTAATTTGGTACTTGGTTACCCTCTGGGAGCATTTCAGTAAGCTCAAACTCTTCTCTGGAACCAATAATGATATCACTCATTTGTCCGACTAACGAATAATAAATGCCAATTTCAGCTTTTGATTTCCAAGTATAAGCACGATAGTCAATATCAAAAATAACTTTTACACCATGTTTTTTTGCATATTTGATAGCAAGGAAGCAGGCTTCTCTTGATGGACTCGCTGCTAATGCAGTACCAGACACCAATAAGATTTTGCTGTTTTTGATATAATTTTCTGAAACATCATCTGTAGATATTTGTAAATCTGCTACGCCATTACGATACATCAAAATTTGACTGTCCGTTGGGCTAGAAATTTCAGTAAAAGTAAGACCTAAGTTTTCACCATTCTTTGCTCTTACGATACCTGTTGTATCAATATCTCTTTCATTAAAGTAATCCACAACAAATGTGCCGAATTGATCATCAGATACTGCTCCGATGAAACCAGCTTTTTTACCAAGCTTTGATACGCCAACCGCAATGTTTGCTGGTGAACCACCCACATATTTCGTAAAAGTATTTACCTTATCTAATGTACGGTTCAACTCATTTGGGTTAAAATCAATTGCTGCCCGACCGATTAATACAATGTCCAAATGTTTTGTGTTATCAAATTCAATCACTGCCATTTGCTCTTCTCTCCTTATGCTTTATCTTTCAAACCAAAAATCAACATGTGTTTTTTTACATTTTCATATGTCGCCATCATTACAGTATCCGTATGATCAAAGTAATTGAAATCTGGTTTATCTTTTGCCAGTTTCTTTACATTTGCCGCTACGCTGTCATAAGATGCTGTTGCAATATTGATTTTCTTGATACCATTTTCTAAGCTGTTTCTAAAATCCTGCTCGGTAAGTCCTGTACCACCATGTAAAACAAGTGGACAAGCAACTACTTTTGCAATTTCTTTTAATCTGTCGATACGAAGTTTAGGAACTTCTTTGTAATTACCATGTGCAGTACCGATCGCTACTGCTAAAGCGTCAACTTTAGTTGCTTCGTAAAATTTTACTGCTTCATCAACGCTTGTAATCATAATATCCACGCTGGCATAATCACCTTCAGCACCGCCGACTCTGCCAATTTCCGCTTCAACATTGGCGTTATATTTATCTGCAAGTTCTTTTACCTGCTTCGTTTTTTCAATATTTATATCTAATGGATATTTGGAGCCATCAAACATTACCGAAGTAAATCCGATTTCCAATGCTTGATGAATGACTTCAATTGTTCCGCCGTGGTCAAGATGCACCACCACTGGAACTTTCGCTTCTTTTGCTGCTGCTACCATCATCGGGCCCAGCGTATGCAGTGGGGAATATCTCAATCTTCCCTCTGCAATTTGGATGATGACGGGTGCATTCAACTCTTCCGCAGCCTTTATCGTTCCCATTACCATTTCCATATTTGAAACATTGAAGGAGCCGATTGCATACGAGTTATTCTTGACGCCGAGCAAAAGCTCATCTAATTTAACGATTGGCATTTCTTTGACTCCTTTCTTCTATCCTAAATTAATAGAGTTTTTTATATATTGTGATAATTTCGTCTTTTGTTGGTATCCTCATCGTATTACTTGGGCTACCACTATCTAATGCATCCTCTGCCATTTTATCTAGTTGTGCAAAGAAGTCTTCTTTCTTCACGCCTAATTGCTCAAGTGTTGGAACTTCTAAAGCTTTACAAAAACGATCTAACTCTTTTACCATAGCCTGCGCGGCTTGCATATTTGTCATGTTCTCGTCCGCTACACCCATGATTTTTGCAATTTCAGCGAATCTTACTGTGTTCTTTTCAATTGCAAATTTCATACAATTTGGCAGGAGTACTGCATTGCTTACACCGTGTGCTATGTGAAAAAGTGCACCGATAGGTCTGCTCATTCCGTGAACGATAGTAATAGATGCATTATTGAATGCAATTCCAGCTTCATGAGCCCCCAGTGACATTTGAAGTCTTGCTTCTTCATTCTTACCATCAGCGAAACATATTGGCAAGTTCTTGTGAATTTTTTTGATTGCCGATAATGCGAAGATATCGGATAACGGTTGTGCTTTTCTTGAAGTATACGCTTCAATCGCATGCGTCAATGCATCTATACCAGTTGCTACCGTTACCTTTGGTGGTGCCGTCATTGTAAAGGCTGGATCGACGATTGCAAGTGCTGGTAAAATAGAAGGACCTGCAAGTAGCATCTTTACATTGTTTTCTGTATCGGCAATGATCGTAAATTGAGTAGCTTCTGAACCAGTTCCAGCTGTTGTTGGAATTGCGACCAAGTAAGGAACTTCTGTTTTAATTACTTTTTTCATATAACTGCTGATTTTACCAGTGTTGTTTGCCATGAAACCGATTGCTTTCGCTGTATCAATTGGACTGCCTCCACCAAGTGCTATGAGAAAGTCGCATTGTTGTCCTTTATATAGCTGAACCCCTTCTTCTACCATTTTATCAGTAGGTTCACCGTTTACACCATCATATACATAGTATTGAATGCTACATTTATCTAAGGCTGCTGTTAGTTTGGCAACATTATTAAATTGTACCATGAATTTATCGGTAACCACCAAGGCTTTTTTTCCCTTACCTTGAATATGATCTCCAATTTGATTAATTGATCCAGTTCCGGTTAATATCTTTGATGGAACTAAAAATACGTTACTCATAATACCTATTACCTCGTTTCTTTTTCTTAATTTGATCATATTATGATATGATTTTGATTATATGTTGATTACCTCTTGGTTATAAATTAATATATTTCTAATCTTTTGTCAATAGGTTTTTATCATTTATAAAAATTATTTTTATATAAATTCCGACTATTTTCTACTGTTTATCACAACAAAGATTTTATATCCATTTTCTATGCTAAAATTATTTTTATTTTTTGTAAATTCCTTTTTTAATAGAATCTACCTATTTCAAACTTTCTATAACCCCCCTACTTGTTTTTAAAATTGAGCTTTTATCTAAAAATTTTTATTATAAATTCAAAAAACTACTTGTTTATTTCTTTGATGAGTTTTATAATTGGATTATTGG
>JARBTT010000049.1 GCA_029240055.1 Anaerosinus sp. | reverse complement strand
CCCTGCTGTAGTCAGCGACTGTACTGAAAAAGTATATATCGTATTTTCACTCGCCTCATAACTATAAGCAAGCTCCTTAGTAACATACGATGTGTCACCTACCGTGACTTTATATCCAGCAATATCATCTCCGCTTACCGCATCCCACGTTAAAACGACGATACTTTTGTCTTTTTGGCTTTGGGTAGCTGAGAGATTGATAACGGCATCCGGCTTCAAAACTACTTGCAGTACATCTTCGGCCGCCGATGTGCTATAGTAGCCACCGGAATTTACTGCCTTGATAAAGAAATATGTGTAGCCTTCTGACATCAGTTGATAACTAAAACCATTGGCTTTTAGTTGGCTGGCAATAACGGTGGCTGAACTCCAGTCATCATTTGTTCCCATCCGAATTTCGTAGTGCGATAGACTGGTATCGGCAATTGCCGCCCAGGACATATCTACAAAACCTCGGTCGGACGCTCGCTGACTCACGACAAAATTCTGGACATTAGCCGGTTCCACTTTTACCTCAACGGTTACCGTAGCAGCCATAACTGACTCATTGCCCGAGTTATCGACGGCGGTAACCATGAAAGTATGCGCACGGCTTTCAGTTGCAGTATAGGTATAAGTCGTAATCTGAGCCAGGTTTTCGATAATCTTCGTACCTTCTCGAATTCGATAGCCAGCTAGATCAATATCATCTACCGCTGACCACGACAGGATGACTTTTGTCAAATCTGTAGCGTCAAGTGAGGCCGCTAAGCTGGCTACATCTGATGGGGGACGATCTTTCCCGGTAACATGTATCGAAGTTTGCATTCCATTCGATACATTGTTAAGAATATTGATGGTGCATACCTTTACCAAATAAGTGGTCACTGTTTTTACGCCGACGATCGAAGTACTTAGCGCTTTCAAACCGCTGCACCACTGCATCCAAGTCGTGCCATTATCACTGCTATACAGAACTTTATAGCCGCTGATCTCATTCGTGCGCGGGATGCTCCAAGAAACATTAAGATCAGAAACCATTGTGCCATCTTTTTGTCGGTAGGTTTCTTCGGCGACATTTAGACTGCTGACCTCGGGCATTGTATCCAGCTCGCTATAATTTATTTCTGGTATATCTGTGGCCTCCGTGTAGATTTCCTCGATATATTCAAGGCAGGTAATTTTGCGTCTTAGCTCCTGATCACGGCTGATGTTGAGTACTCTAAAAGGCTTGACAACTTTGTTCGTTTCACCAAAGCTATAGAGATCCCATTTTACTGGAACTATAGACAACGGATTGATAAGGGTAATTGTATCGGTGGTGGTTTCCTTGTTCACACCTCGCACGCCAACAGTTACAATATTTTGGACTTCCTGGTAAGTCGTTGCAGCTACATTGGTAATCTGAATCGCAACAGCATAGGATTTGCCCGGTTCGACCGTTACCTCGCGGTCAAGCTGCAGCGCCGTAGTCGTTGCAGCAAGCAGGCGTCCGGAAAAGCCCCACTGCGGCACGTCATGCGCCAAGAGAACCACATCGTTGATTTGGCAGGCGATTGCATCGATATCCGCGCTGTGTTCCACTGTCCGCACTAGGTATTGATTTAGCCTTAACCGATATTTTGCTTCCCGGTAAGCCTGTTCGACAGTGGTAGCGCCATCCAAGGTAATCTGGGTGATATTGGGTTCCGTTGCCTCTTCATAATCGTCAGCATAGACCGTGATAACTTCCTTTTCATAGGCTTTGTTTTTGTTAGGAAAGGAAACTTCTATCGCGTTTGCCCGATCCTTCAGGCTGATGAAGGTTTCCTTGAATTTATCGGTAAGGATGTTGCCGACGGTAAATAGCTGCACCGGATCACCGGGCGTATCGCAGACACAGCCAAACTTAGTGCCCCGCATGATTACCTTGCCCCGTCCGACACCTTCCGGTTTTTGCAGCAACGTCCAAAGATTGTCCGCCGTATCGAAGATATAATTGAAGGTCAAGCTTCGATCGTCGCAAAACGCCGCCCATCGGACGAAATCCTGATACACCGACCGCGACGCCAGAGCACCCTGGACAACAAACTCGTAGCTGCCGGTATAGATATTTTTAATCTGCCGGCAGCGATGAATCATATCATAGGCCGCCCAAGCCGGATTCGCAGCCGACTTTTGTTCATATTCGCTTTTATCCGCATTCCACACCCAAACCTTATCGCGGGTCTGCAGCCAAGTTATAATCGGCGCGCCTCCACTCAATTGGCTGGTTGCCAACGCCTTTATGCCGATAAGCACCTTGCCAGGGCGGGCAAAATCGTCATACATGATGCTCGATAGCTGCGTCCAATACACGTGGGTGGAATACCGGGTATTGGTACCGCTTTTAGAGGTACACTGGGCTCTTACTTCATATTGATTGGCGGTAAGATTATCTAGGCGATAGGTTCGGAAAAAGGCGGTGTTTTTCGCTGCCGTAATGGTAGCGATAGTAACATCATTCCAGCTTGTATCACCAACTTTGCGATACTGCATAGTTACAGTAACAGAAGCATTTCCTAGGCCGCTGTCATCCTTGACATAGTATAAACCGCCGGGAAACTGCAACGTGATTTCCAGTCCTTCTACCGCGTTCCCCTCAGTTTGCTGTGTAGCCCAAGTGCCGTCGGTATTGAGTTCGTAAGCTAAAGACTGATCATCATAGGTATCGTTAAAATTGGCAATCGCCATTTGATCATTGGCGCCTAGTCTGGTTTCAACAGTTACGCCTTTATAATAAGAAATGGGATTGTCATTAATCCGAATATCGCTAATACTGTCAATCGGTCCTTCGCCGCCGCACAGCAGGATATTCAGATACTGATCTTCGTCATTACTTGACACATGCTGTGCAAGTATCTGCCCCGCTGTCCGCATGGTACCATACGTAACAGCCAGAGCATTGCCCTGACCGGTCTGTGATTGCGCATTGCTCCAGTTATAGGATGATTTGGTTTCAACCTGATCTGCTTTGGGCGCAGGAAACCAGTGGTTCAGTAGTGTTCCGCCGACTAAGCCAACAGCTCCAGCCGCCATATTGGCCCAAAAACCAGCAGTTTTTCCAAATACACCTCCCCAATGTGCTGTCCATGTCCCCCCCAAGCTACTAACAGCATATCCTAACGCCAATGTTCCAATAGTTCTAAACCAGTCTCGGCCACTTTTGCCGACAACCGGACAGACGGCCAGCCAGTCATCACTATTTAGCAACTGTACATTCGCATCCTCCACAACGTCGCCGTTGATGCTGACAATGTAGTCTTCCATCCCCATAATGTAGGGCTGAACGTACTCAAATGCCGTTTTCCCGGGAATATATTCTAAGGTATAGACTTCTTTTTCACTATGATCAAACGGGTTTTTTATAAGCGTTATTGTAATCATGCCATCACCTCCGGTACATAGAATCCTTCAATACGTTTCGCCCAAGCGGGGTTGTCAATACGGTCGATGTTGACACCAACTCCTTTGCGGGTATGGATAAATCGGCCGTTACCGATGTACACCCCAGTATGGTCGCAGTACACGGTAAAGCGGATAACAACAAGCGCAGGGACGGGAATTTCTCCCTCACACCTGCGCCAGAATTGTTTTTGTTTATGCACTTCACTGTGAATCGAACTAGCCTCTTCACAAGATATTTTGTAGTCGGGCAGTTCCAGCCCGTAGCGTCGAAAGACTTCAGTAGACAATCCCCAGCAATCAAGACCAGTAGTTGGGTCTCGCCCGCCGTCAACAAATGGTAAGCCAATGATATCCGTAAATGTTCTCTTCATACTAGGCATACAAACCTCCTTCCGGGATGCTAGGTTCACCGCCGTAACGAGCCGCATTGCCGCGGTTGCGGCAGGATTGCAACGTGCCGTCACACTCTGCAAGCGAACCGTTGTACCCGCATTCGATTCCCTTATATTGATCGCGCCAGGCACAGAAATTCTTCAGTACCCGCCGAGCAGGAAATCTCCGCTGAATGGATATTTCACAACCAAGGTAAAATGTAATCCAACTGCTGTCACAGGTTGTAGACTGCACAGTAAAGATTTCTTCCAGCTCAGGTGAAACATTATCCAGATGCTGAGAATGAACCACTCTGAGTGTTACTGTCGTACCAGTCAGTCCGTCATTTTCCTCTACAAACGCCTGAACAGTTTGCGTGATGTTCGAAACCTGCAGTGGTATGGACTGCGGTCTACCTTTGTTATCCTCTGTAATGTCGCCGAGTTTAAAATTAAACGCGGTCCAGATATAGCCATTCCAACTGATGTCCTCGTTATTGCGCACAAGCCGCAAAGGCTCAGCAGAATCTGGAATGGCAACTTCCACTAACAAAAGCCATACACCGTCGCTGGAAAGCTGACTTTTTTCCAGCATACCGGCAACTGATAAATTTAACATATTACACCTCCTGAATTGTTATACTGCCGGAATAGTAGCCCGGCGCCGCTAAATCGAAACTGATGTCTTCGCTTTTGAATCGAACGGAAAACAGCTTGCCGGAATACGAGTCGTTAGCAACGGTTGGATAAGACCAGTCAAACGCCAAACTCCCGCCAAAAACCGTATTGCAGTAAAAATCACGCAAGCTCGCGTAATCAGCGGCAGGCAGAGCCGTCCATTTCAGAGTAAAGATCTTCGGTATCCGAGTAAACTTAGCCCGTGAAAGAACCATCCCGTTTTCCATTTCGGACTGCAGAGAAGGGTCTTTGATTTTGGTGGTAAATGGGTATACTGGCTGTTGGATATCTGGAAATTGTGCCATTGTTTTTTTCCTCCTTGTTTTTATAACTTTTAATTTCACATTTAGGGCTTGGTATGCGCTTGTCTACCAATGTATGAATCATCCGACGAAAGTCACATATTATTTTCTTTGGCAACTATCGTTTTACTGTCGTTTGTGCTTTCGGATTTACTTGTTCAGCTCAACAAAAATGACTAGCATCTCTGCTAGCCATTTTGCTCTTTAATTACATTTTAGTTGAGACAAAAGCACACGCGTCACCTTTTCTCAGTCATTATAGGTTATTATAATATTACTAATAGCACTCTTTGGATCATACAAAGAACTGACGCTACCCCAAACAAAATTTGCACTCTTATTAATATTGATAGTCTTCAATAACTCATCATGAATTATCTTCCTTTTAGGCTCATCCGACCACTCTTTGATACTATCATCTTCAACTAACAAATGAATTCGTGCTAATTTATTTTCTTTAAATAACAAGCTTACATAGAAAAACCGTTTATTAATCTCATGTACTCCGCCAAGAGAGAATAGCCTTAACGGATTTTGGCCCTTATAATACTTTCCCCTCGAAAAATCATTAAAATATAATCGCGAATGTAGTGTATAACCGCCATCTATAACAATACTACCATCTTTACGATTGATCATTTTTATCTCCTTATTTATAATTTATTAAATTTATTTTATCTACAGGCACTAAAACACCTTTTTCAATTAATTCATTTGCATCCTGAACAAATATTTGTGGCAGACCACCTTTACCATAATCTAGGTTTGCCTTTGTTATTGAAAAGGCAGCACTTGACTCATCCTTGACAAGATATCCCTGAACGCTACTGCGATACCCAAACATTTCGTGTTTTTCAACCTGAAGTCCTTCAAATAACTTTGTCGCATCACCACCAGAGCGTTCGACAGCACTCTTTGTCGTGAAATATTCAGTACCATTAGGCTCTCCTCTGTAAATAACAGTTCCTTCCTTAAGTTTAATATCACGATATCGATCTACGCCTGGATATTTTTCAGTACCTTGCCAGCTTCGAGCAATCTCTGATGGTTTAGCTTTATTTACCTCTTCTACTCCTTTGATAATCTTACTACCTTTTACTACTGCGGCAAAATAATCTCCTGCAAATGGTACTGCTGCAATTGCACTATTACCCGCTTCTTCATAATTACTCTCGAACAAATACAAAGCTGAGTTTCCTAAATCAGGAAATATGCCAGCAGCAGGAAGAAAACCTGCTACATCAAAAAATTTATGCACATTTTCTGAAGTGATCACGTTGCTATCAGATACTGTTAGTATAGACTGTTTATATTCTTGCTGTATCAGATAATTGTCCCAATCATCAGGATGCACTTGCCTAGAAGGTTTAATTCTCCATTTCACATGATTTTCATTATCCTCTAAATCATAACCATTCGCCCTATCTTGAAAACTTAATGTTGCATCAACAAACGCGGGATTATCCGGTGATAATCTGTATTGAGGTTCTACGCCTTGTACTTCTCTAAGATATTCTACATCATTATCAACATCAATTCCAGAAATATAATACTCTAGAAGCTGCGATTTATACTGTTCAATTTTTTCGTCTCGCTCTGCGGGTGTTTTACTGTGGCCAATATTCTCCATTAACGCATTATAATTATTGTTCCAAATTTCCTCCGACATTTTATTCGTTATCTGATCAGTAGTCCAATCGGGATGTTCATTTTGTATTTCTTGCGCCCTTCGATAGTACCATTCTTCTCCACTCGGAGCATGTTTCTCGTTTCCCGATTGCGCGGAGGCAGAACCGCCCTCTACTTTCTCGTTCCCCTGATCGTTTGCAGTGTCTCTACTCATTGCCTTTCTAGCTTCTTCACCAATGTTAATTCCACTAGCAGTAGTGACTTGCGACACTGTTTCTGTGGTTTCTGACGATTGCTGATTATCATCAGGGAGTACCTGTATCCCATTTTCATCTACAGTCATTCCATTAGGTAATGTATACTTCATTAACCCCAAAATCCTTTCTCAAAATAAATAAGAAGAGTGCCCATCACACTTTTTGTTTAGACGACAGCAAATAGCCTTGGAGCTCTTTTGAGCTTCCAAGGCTTAATTTGTTATTTTGTATCATGGAACTTTTTAAGTTTAATCTATTGTTAAATTTATTTCTGTTTATGACACTGCGTAGGAAGCATGATCATTGACCAGTGTCGCTACAAGGATGCTGCCGCCTGTGCCGTTATTGTAAAATGCCTTAAACGGAAGGTTAATTATGATGCCTTTTTCATTTTCTATACCAGGTGAAGTTTGCTGAAGCATTACTTCTTCCATGAAAAATCCTAAGCTGTGCGTGCCATTTGCAAACTTGAAATTCAGCGATGTTTTGGTGTTATTTATCGCCTTATTAAGCAGTACCGTATCTTCGAAAAATGCTTTAATGGTCCCGGACACTTGCACGTATCCTTCTGGGAGCTCGGTTCGACAGCCGCCTCCACCAATGGTGTAGGACTTGCCATCTAGGCCAAAATCGACATTTAGATTTGCTTCGGTCACAGTAGCCAGTTGTGAACCGCCTTCTTCGATCGTCCCTTGAAAATTGCTGTATCTTAATAGCGAGATATCGGTCAATTCCGAAGCAAAAGGCGTTGCCCCGATCGTTCTTTTTGCGCCCATTAGATCAATTTGGGCGGTCAACTCGGTATCACCACCATATGTAAAGGAAAACTTATTTGCTTTGCAACCGTTAAACATTTCATAGGTTGTAATATCCGGATATTGCTGCTCCAGCACTAAAGACGGCTGTCCATCTTTTACTTTGAAAACATGAGTATAAGTATCACCAGAGCCAGTAGTCGTTGGGCTGCCAAACATAGCCGCTAACCAAAAGCCAATGCCGACCTGATCGATTGGCACTACGATACTACCGGATACATCGATACTCCCCACCGCTGGTTGTTCTTTATCGCGGCGTCCACGAATAGTGCTCGATTCGATTAAATTTTGTTTAGTTCCGATTTTCGACTGATTAAACGGCATATTATACCCCTTAATTGATGTCGGCGTTTTGCCATAGGTAGTTTCATACCCCATGGCTAACTGAGAATTATATCCTTTTGCTCTTGACATGTTGTACCTCCTTAGTATTCAATGTTATAGCCATTGACAGGCGTTAATTTTATGGTAATATCCATACGTCCAGGAAAACGCGGATAATAGGCCACCGGCTCAATACTGTAATTCATTTCGCTGATTGGATTATCCGTACTCAGTCCCGCCAGTTCTTGATATATCAGTTGACCAAGCTCATCACACTCTGCAACGCCCGAATACTCTGTTATATTATTAGTCGTTGTCGTCGCGTTCTGAAGTATGATCCAACCCACCGTAAGTTTATAGGTGTATTCCTTTAGTTCGAGTCCTTCCGTTTTTGCGCCGGGATAAAGGATGATCAATGGACAGTCGGTATCCGCCGGCATTTTTTTGCCGTTAATGCCGACATAGATTTTTGGCGTCTGATTGTACTTGCTGGAACAGTAGTTTTGAATCGACGTACTTGCCTTTAAAGCGTCCCGCCATTTACTAGTAATGTCACTTAATTTCAATGTTGAAATCATGTCGCCATCTCCTTTCTACTATTATTTCTGTTTGGCAGCAGACTCTCCAAGCTGGCAGATTGCGCATTTACCTGTACTTGTACCTGTATTGCTATCGGTAATCCACCAGGCGCATGCCTCCTCCATACATTGACCAACTGAAACCATGGTATTTTCGGGTTTGATACAAAGTAGTGGACAAATCATATTTTCACCTCCTACTTTTTATACGTACATTAAATGGTAACTAAGGATAGTCATTCCTTAATTAAAATTTTGCGAAAAATCCTGAAGCTGGTTGTGCTCATAAAACCGGTGATTACTGCGCGACCAGCTAATTTCCAGAGTGTTTAATACCCTCTTTAAATTTTTTGCCTTTTTCTCTACTACTTCGTCAGACAGACTGGGCTCTTGGCACCGATAAAATTCTTCTAGCATTTCCAAGGTATAATAGCGTCTCATCTTTTTCACCTTTCCCTTTCACTTGAGGCATTGAGATAGGCAGCTAACCGTAAACCCGCCTGACGGATATGAAAGCTAACAGTCACCTGCCTGAGACCTAAAATTCCACTAATTTCTTTAATCAAATACCCCATTTTCAATAGCTTAATAACATGCATCTGTCTCAATGATAATACACTCACACCTCTATCAATATCAGCGAGAACACACATAATGTCATCTTTGCCATGGATGTAACTGCTGCCGCCGCTGATTTGCCCATATTGTGTAGTAGTTACTTCTGCTGAACTTCTTAGCTCGTAGTAACGTCGAATAATATTCAAGATTTTTTGACTATCATATTCATTTTCATTTAAAACATATTGCTTCACCGCTAAGTTCTGACCGAATATTTCCTGTGATTTACTACGCATGCAAATACCTCCTTAATACTACAGGTAGCACCGACCAAACATGCATATTAGTCTTTGGACAACAATTATTTCTTCCCCCAAAACAGCATTCAACATTATTCAGATGGCTAATTTGGTTAGTCTGACCTGGCATCGAGACTCATTTTTGAAAATTAAAAAAACTGCTACTAAGCAGTCATTTATGTCTGAAATTTTATACTTATATGGTAAAACAAAGATATTTGTTTTCAATCGTCCCCCTTAATCCATCCTATATTTCTAAGCTGCAAGCTGGCCATTTACCGCCACCATCCGAAGAAAGAGCTAAAAATCATTCTAGTTCTTTTAATTTTTGAAACCAACATATGGGCTTTTACTAATTTGTACTTGTCCTTCTATTATTTATCCGTACAGTTTATCTCTAAAAAGTATAAGTGCTTATATAAATTTTTTTGAACGCTTCTCACCTATTGATATCCCGTTTGGAAACCAATATCTAAATATATAAAAATTAACAAAAAAGCAGTTTCATCCTCGTTTAAGACATTCTAACCGTCCTTTTTGCTATGAATAAATGCGCATAACAAAAGCCCCCAATCTTAGTTTTATATCCTATGATTGGGGGCTTTTGCCTTGTGTATATTTATATTTGAGGGAGGTAAATAAAATCAGGTTTTATTCACTTATGGGTTAACAGTTGCACGGTATAATTGTTTACCATCTTTGAATTCAATGATCGCAGCACCTTTTACAGCATCATGTGTATCATTTAATGTAGTAGAACCAGTGACTGCTTTATAGTCTTTTGTAGCTGCTAAAGCTTCACGAATTTTATTTGCATCAGTGCTCTTCGCACTTTCAATTGCATCCATCATTACATTCATAGCGTCATAACCAAGAACTGCTGGAGCATCTGGTTTTTGACCATATTCTTTCGTATAAGCATCTACGAAAGCTTTTGATAATGGATTTGGATCATCTACAGAATAGTGATTTGTGAAGAACGTATTGTTAAGAGCTTCACCACCAGCGATTTCAACTAGTTTAGGTGAATCCCAACCATCACCACCAACGATTGGAGCAGTGATTCCAATTTCACGCGCTTGTTTTACAATTTTACCTACTTCTTCATAATAACCAGGTACATAAATTACTTCAGCACCCATAGTTTTAATTTTTGTTAAGATTGTTTTAAAATCTTGGTCTTTTTGTAAATAAGCTTCTTCCCCTACGATTTCACCGCCTTTAGCAGTGTAAGCTTTCTTAAAGAATGAAGCTAATCCTTTACTATAGTCACTGCTATTATCAATTAACATAACAGTTTTCTTAAGTTTCAATTCATCAAGTACGAAGTTTGCACCAACTGTTCCTTGGAAAGGATCGATGAAGCACACGCGGAATGTATAATCTTTAACTTTGCCATCATCGCCTACTGTTACTTTTGGATTGGTAGCACCAACAGTAATGAATGGTATTTTACTTGCTTCCGCAACACTAGATGCAGCAATTGCGCTAGAACTTGTAAAAATACCAGATACTGCAACAACTTTATCTTGATTGATGATTTTCGTCATTGCATTTGCTGATTCAGATGGTTCACTTTTATTATCAGCGACTACGGTTGACACTTGTTTACCAAGTACCCCGCCTTTGGCATTTTTTTCTTTTATAGCCAATTTAGCACCATTGACAAGTGAAGTACCATAAGTAGCATTACTGCCCGTTAGTTCTGCTACCATACCGATTTTAATGTCTTTTGCATCGGAACCGCCACCACAACCAACCAATGCTGTTGCGCTAAAACAAACGCCCAGAGCCATTGCTAAAAATCTCTTTTTACTAAATTTCATAACCAAAATGCCCCCTTCTACTTTCCGTTATTGAATCTTGACCCATCTGGCTGTTACCAGACAATATAACCTAGAAGTTTCCTACAGCTAAAGGATATAAAAATAAATAAAAAAGAGCCAAATCATTTTAAATGACTTGACTCTTAATAGCTAACATTGCTATTTTCGATGTCGAAAATAAACCTGCAGGAATTATTTATTTATTTTTCTATCTATTAGAATAATGTTATTATAATTCATATAATTTGAATATGCAATACTTTTCTGTAAAACAAATTATGTATACAACGTACAATGTACTCCTGCATAAATACACACAAGCTATGGACAGACAGGCCGCGGGTCGGCGATAAGCACTCATCTGCGTACTTCTCACCAACCGGCAGCCTATCTTCGTACTAGTTTATAAGTGGAACGGATTTAGATATTTTCTAAATCATCGACTCAAATATTTTATTTTGTCGACAGCCTGAGAGTGAACCAAGAGGTTCACTCTTCTTTCGTTAGAAAAATACCTGAAAATAAGCAATATCCATTGTGCATAGCTACTTCTTTACGCTAGGCTTTATTCAGGTTTCACACTTGTTTTAAATGTTTGTTTGCCATCTTTCATTTCAATAACAACCGCATTCTTCACAGCATCATGTGTTTCATTCAGGGTAGTTTCACCGCTAATTGCATCGAAGTTTTTCGTATCAGCCAATGCTTCACGAATCTTGTTAGGATCAATGCTATTTGCCCGAGTGATCGCATCAATTAGTACACGAGCTGCATCATAGCCAAGTACAGCCAGTGCATCTGGTTTTTGACCGTATTCTTTCGTATAAGCATCAACGAAAGATTTTGCTTTTGGATCGTTGGATTCTACAGAATAATGATTGGTAAAATACGTATTATTAAGCGCAGCGCTACCCGCGATTTCCGCTAACTTAGGAGAATCCCAACCATCACCACCGATGATCACTGCTTCAATACCAAGTTCACGCGCTTGTTTGGCAATCTTACCAACTTCTTCATAATAACCAGGAACATAGATGACTTCTGCATTTAATCCTTTAATTTTTGTTAAGATTGTTTTAAAATCTTGATCTTTTTGTAAATAGGCTTCTTCGCCTAAAATTTCACCGTCTTTTGCAATGTAAGCTTTTCTGAAGAAATCACCGAGACCTTTACTATAGTCACTGCTATTGTCAATTAACATAACAGCTTTCTTTAATTTCAAGCTATCAACTGCAAAATTTGCTGCAACTGTACCTTGGAATGGATCGATAAAACATACACGGAAAACATAATCGTTTACTTTACCGGTTTTTTCATCCACAGTTACTTTTGGATTTGTTGCTCCAGAAGCAAGATACGGAACTTTTGCTGCTTCCGCAACACTTGCAGCAGCAATCGCATTGGAACTTGAGAATGTACCAGTAACCGCAACCACTCTATCTTGGCTGATTAATTTCGTCATTGCATTCGCAGCTTCTGCTGGTTCGGATTTATTATCAGCTACTACAGCTTCAATTTGCTTTCCTAGAACACCACCATTCGCATTGGCTTCTTTAAACGCTAATTTTGCGCCATTTGCCGAAGATGTTCCGAGTGTCGCATTCCCACCAGTCATTTCATTTAATAGGCCAATTTTTATTTTATTGGAATCTGCCCCACCACAACCAGTGAGCACACCTATTAACATAACGACCAGCATCATTACCGCGACTAATTTGCTTTTGTTTTCCATAAAAAAATCCCCTCTTCTCAAATAAATACAATCCTATTCTTTGCCAAACAACACATATGCAGGTACGTTTAAGAGGGGCAGTCAAACAACTTAAAAATAAAAAAGAGCCAAATCATAATGACTTGACTCTGAATTTAAGAAGCAGCATACTGGCAAAACGATAGCATAAACAATAATGAATTCAAAATACACGCAATATTTTATCCATCAAGATAGTATCGTTTGTCTCTGTCCTTTTGCCTGAGAGATTTGCAAGTAATGTTCATTACCTGTTTTCACCTTCGGCGACTCATTTAAGAGTCCTCTCCAGAGTCCCGTCCATCTACGGTTCTACTCAAAAAAATATTGAGTGCCTGAGAGTGTTACTCCTTCGGCGGGCAAAATTGCCACTCTTCCGTAGACTTCATTCGGTATACATATGTAATTGTCTGAAACACTTGAATGGACATTATTATAAAACATGTTGTACTATATTGCAATACTTTTCGACAAAAAATCGAACTGTTTTTGAAAAACAGCTCGATTTTTATCTATCATTTAGCAAATTTGGTTTCTTTTTTAATTATAATTATAACATATTCTTTAAAAAAGATTGTGTTCTCACTTGCTTTGGATTCGTAAATAATTCCATTGGTGCGCCCGCTTCTACAATGTCTCCATCGGCCATAAAAATCACTTTTTGCGCTACTTCACGTGCAAAAGCCATCTCATGCGTCACAACAATCATGGTCATGTGTTCCTCAGCAAGTTGTCGCATCGTTTTCAGTACTTCCCCAGTAAGTTCCGGATCAAGCGCCGAAGTTGGCTCGTCAAAGAGCATAATCGCTGGATTCATCGCAAGTGCTCTGGCAATCGCCACACGTTGTTTTTGTCCCCCAGATAGACGCGAAGGGTAGCAATCTTTTTTATCAAATAAACCAACTTTTTTAAGCAATTCTTCGGCAACCGGTATAATTTCTTCACGTTTCATACCTTTTACCATAATAGGTGCTTCGATTAAATTTTCGAGTACAGTCATATGGGGAAATAAATTAAAATGTTGAAAAACCATACCCATCTTTCCACAAATTTCTCGTGATTTCACATCGCTCGTGTAATGGCATACGCCATTGACATCTTCGGCTAAAGTCTCACCTTCCACCGTAATGGTACCTTTATCGATGGTTTCAAGACGATTTAAGCAACGCAGAAGCGTACTTTTTCCAGAACCAGATGGTCCAATAATCGCAACGACCTCACCGCGTCTGACTTCGAGATTAATGCCCTTCAATACGTTTAATTGATTAAAACTTTTATGAATATCTTGTAATACAATCATCGTTTCACTCATGCTAACGCCTCCTTCCTACTCATCATACTTCGCATAATGTGATTCTAACTTGTTAAAAATCCACGTTAAAACAAAGGTCATTGCTAGGTAGAAAACACCAGCAATCACAAATGGGGTCATATCAAATTCGCGTTGTACAATCGTTCTGGCAACACGAAGCAAGTCATTCATCGCTAAAATATAAATGAGAGAAGTATCTTTAACCAAGGTGATCGTTTCATTGCTTACTGGTGGCAATACACGTTTGATCATTTGCGGAATAATAATCCGACGCATCGTTTGAATATACGTCATCCCCAAAGCTTTGGATGCTTCATATTGACCACGTTCAATCGACTGAATCCCCGCACGGAAAATTTCAGCAAAGTAAGCGGCATAATTGAGGGTAAAGGCCAAAAGCGCCGCCGCAAAATCAGGCAATAAAATTCCCATTGATGGCAACGCAAAATA
>JARBTT010000048.1 GCA_029240055.1 Anaerosinus sp. | reverse complement strand
TAATTTAGGTATTTAAAGCTTATAGGTAGCTATATAAGTAGGAGGAATATCATGGGAAAAATTAATAAATGGATTAGTTTTTTATTGGCATTAGTTTTAAGTATAAGTTTTTTTCTTTTGACTGGTTGTGGATCAGATATAAAAACTGAAAAAAAGAATCTGAAGAATTTTGAAATTGCTGCTGGAAATAACTCAGTTGCACATGTATTGGCTTTTTTACCGAAAGAGGCAGGCTTTTATGAAGAAGAGGGTTTAAATGTAAATATTAATGTTGCAAATACCAATGCGGATGCTTTCAGTGCACTTACGTCAGGAAAAGTGTTAGCATGTGGTGGTGGTTCAACAGCACCACTCAATTTAATTGAGGATGGCAATGATCTTGTGATTATTGGCGGACTTATGTCAGAAGGCGCTGCATTATTTACATTACCAGGAAGAGAAGATGAATGGAAAAACATTACGCCAGAAGGTATTAAGGGAAAGAAAATTGGCGTAACAAGAGCACAAAGTGGTGATATAGCATTCAGAGCGGCACTTGCAAAGCAAGGTATTGATTTGAAAACGGTAGAATTTGTTGAGCTCGGCGATTGCCCGACGATTATTGAAGCAGTTAAAAAAGGCATGATTGATGCGGGAATTGTATTCATGACATTTCGTGAAACAGCACAGTCACAAGGGTTAAAGGTAGCAAAGCATATTGATGAAGTCGCACCTGGATTTATCTGCTGCCGTTTGACTACAACAAAAAAAGCACTGGCAGAAAACAGAGGAGATTTCGTTAAATTGATTCGGGCGCAGATCAAAGCCTACAGATTATATAAAGCAGATCCAGTAAAAACACTCGAATACGCAAAACGTTTTGTTGAAATTGATGAAAAAATCCTTAAAAGTCAACTTTATGGATATGGACATTTAGGGCTTGATCCAAATCCAGCCAAGAATAAAATTGAGGATTTCTACGAAGGCATGAAACAGATTGGCTATGTGGCAGGAAAGAAAAATATTGATGATTATATTGATACTTCAGTATTTGAAGAAGCCCTTAATTCACTCTTGAAAGAAGAGCCCAATGATCCTACATTCTTAGATTTGAAAAAGGAATTTGAAGAAACACAAAAACCAAATAAATAAATTTGTGCTTAGGGGTGAGCAGCTATGAGTAAAATTCAATTAAATAATGTATCTTTAGATTATATTGATGATACTAATGTTTTTCATGCATTAGATAATCTTAATTTTTCGGTTAAAGAAGGGGAATTTGTTAGTATTATTGGCGCTAGTGGCTGCGGCAAGAGTACAACGTTAGGAATATTATCGGGGCTTAGAAATCCTACAAGCGGAAATTTATTGATTGATGGTAAAAAATCGATTGGAACAGGAAAAAACAGAGGTGTCGTATTTCAGCATTATTCATTATTTCCTTGGATGACATCGAAAAAAAACGTAAGTTTTGGCATAAAACAATTAAGGGATGATTTATGCCAAAGAGAAATTGATGAAATGGCGAATGGATATTTAAAAAAAGTAGGCCTTGAAGGATTTGAAAATAAATATCCTTATCAGCTTTCGGGCGGTATGCAACAGAGAGTTGCCATTGCAAGAACACTGGCAATGCAACCTGAAATACTTTTGATGGATGAACCATTTGGGGCTGTGGATGCGAAAAATAAAATCATCTTGCAGGACCTTTTGTTAGAACTCTTACAAAAAGATGAAGACAGAAAAACGATTGTGTTTGTCACGCATGATGTGGATGAAGCAATTCTTCTTTCAGATAGGGTGCTATTCATGAATAATAAAAAAATTGTGGAAGAAATTTTAATTGATTTTGAGCGCCCAAGGCAGAGAACGAAGATATTTAACACAGCGGAATATAGTGAGCTGCGACAAAAAATCATGGGTCTTTTTTATCAAGTCGTTAAAGAAAATATTGGAGGAGACGAGGTGGTTATATGAGTCAGCTGTTTAAAGTGGCCCGTTTTACACCACATGCTTTATTCTTCGTATTGCTAAGTCTAATTTTTTTACCATCCATTGCAGAGGTTAAAAATAAAGGGGTTTTCTTAGGCGTTGTTATACTGTTTGAGCTTGTGCTTTTAATTAAACATAAATCAAAAGCTGCGCATGATATTGTGTTTTTTGTTTTTGCTTTTCTCGCTTTTTGGGAATTTAGTACGACCAAAATACCAAATAGCAATATTATGTTATATCCCACACCAGAAAATGTATTTGCTGTTTATTTTTCTGATTGGCGAAAAATTCTTACTGGAATAGGAAGTTCAATGTATTTACTTTTAACCGGTTTTTTAACTGCAGTGATTTCGGGAATTATATTTGGAATGATTGCAGGCTGGTTTACGCGAATACGTGAAGCAGTATTCCCAATTGCAAAGGTCATCAGCCCAATTCCACCAATTATTTATACGCCATATGCTGTTGCACTTTTGCCAAGTTTTCAGTTAGCGTCGATTTTCGTTATTTTTAGCAGTATTTTTTGGTCGGTGTTTATTAGTATGATTCTAAGCGTCTCTAATATCGATAGAAAATTATTGGAATCTGCAAAAACATTAAATGTGAAGTCAACGACAATGTTATGGAATATTTTGCTGCCTTATTGCTTACCTCAAGTCATGAAAGGGCTGCCAATTTCTATTGCAAATGCTTTTATGGTATTAACGGCGGCAGAAATGATTGGGGCTACATCTGGTCTTGGCTGGTTTGTTAAATATTATTCCGATTTTTCGGATTATACGAGAGTGGTTGCGGGGATTATTTTAATCGGGGTTGTTGTATCGCTGATTAATTTACTGATTGCTGCTATTGAAAAAAAAGTCATTCGTTGGAGATAAGTGACTGGGGATAAATCAGAATTCAAGGAGAGCTGATTATATGAGCATATTTAATGAATCAACAGAAGTCGAAATTAGGGAAAGACGCTTGCATTCAACGCTTTCTTATCATGGAGATGCGAATGATTTAAATGAAAAATCTAAACAAAGAGCACTTAGCTGCAAAGGCAGATATTACGGTCAGTGCAGTGATTGCGCTGAAGGGTGTGCGGAAACGATTACCTATCATGTCATTGATGCAGCAGTAGTCAGTCATGCTCCAGTTGGTTGCAGTGTTAATGTTTCCAATCATCATATTTTGGGGCGTGCTGTTTCTAATGCACGTGGACTTGAAACGCATAAAGTGCATATGATCAGCAGTAATATTCAGGAAAAAGACACGGTGTATGGTGCGGCCGAAAAACTAAGAAGCGCAATTTATGAAGCAGATAAGCGTTTTAAGCCGAAAACAATTTTTATTCAAGCATCCTGCGCGTCGGGAATTATCGGCGAGGATTTAGAAAGCGTAGCAAATGAAACCGAAGATGAACTTGGATATCCTATTATTCCAGTATATTGTGAAGGTTTCAAATCAAGAATCTGGTCAACAGGGTTTGATGCGGCATTTCATGGTATTTTGCGAAGGCTGATAAAAAAACCCAAAAGAAAACAAGAAGATCTCGTCAATATATTTAATTTTGAAGGCTCAGATTTATTTATTCCATTTCTAAAGAAACTTAATTTGCGTGTGAATTATCTGATCCCGCTTGCATCCGTGGAGCAGCTTGAGACGATTACAGAAGCGGCATGTACGGCGCATATCTGCGAAACTTTGGCGACCTATATTGCTGCAGTTTTAGAAGAAAAATATGGTGTTCCTGAAGTGAAGGTACCAGCGCCTTTTGGTATTGACTGGACGGATGAATGGCTAAGAGAAATTGCTAGATTTACCAATCGTGAGTCGTTAGCTGAAAAAGTGATTCAGGAAGAACATGCAAAAGTTCTGCCAGAACTTGATGATCTTAGAAAAAAACTTAAGGGTAAAAAAGTCTATGTACTTTCTGGGGATTCATTTGCGCACAATATCGCCAATATTGTAAAAGATTTAGGGCTAGAGCTTGCAGGGATGAATACTTTGCATCATGATCTGCATTCGGATAGTCCGTTACAGGCAAATACCTTGGAGGCGCTTATTAAAAGCAGTGGAAATATTAAAAATGTTACGGTTTGCAACAAGCAACCATATCAGGTTCTTAAGATTTTGCAGAAAATTAAGCCAGATTTACTTATCGTACGGCATATGAATCTGACGTCGCTTGGCACCAAACTAGGTATTCCAACTTTATTTGAAGGCGATGCAAACTATAGCATCGGGTATGATGGTGTTGTGAAAATGGGTAGGAGATTCGATGAAGCTTTGCGGACCAAAAAACTTGTCGAAAATATCGCGGCGCACACGAAACTTCCGTATTCTGATTGGTGGCTTAAACAGGAGGATCCGTTTTATTTTGAAGGAGGGATACAAAAGTGAGTACACTCATTGAACAACCAAGATACGCTTGCGCACTCGCGGCGCAGCAGACGGTTTTGGCAATCCCAAATTCACATCCGATTGTGCATGCAGGTCCTGGATGCTCCTCTAAGGCATTTGGATTTGCAGCTTTCGGCGCAGGATTTCAGGGAGAAGGTTATGCAGGTGGTTCGCATGTTTCCTGCACAAATTCTAGCGAACAAGAAGTTGTATTCGGCGGTGAAAATAAACTTCGCGATACAATTACAGGTGCATTGAAAATATTAAATGGTGACTTATTCGTCGTGTTAACTGGTTGCACATCCGATATCGTGGGAGATGACTCTATCTCTGTGGCAAAGGAGTTTGCTACAGAAGGTTATCCTGTGGTCGGTGCGGAAACAGCAGGCTTTAAAGGCAATTCGTATTACGGCCATGAGGTCGTAGTGAATGCAATCATTGAACAGTTTGTCGGGGATATTAAACCACAAGTTCAAGAGGGACTTGTCAATGTATTTTCGGTGGTACCTTACCAAGATCCTTACTGGCGGGGCGATTTAGAAGGAATCAAAAATCTATTGGAAAAAATCGGTCTGAAGGTCAATATTTTATTTGGAGAATCTTCTGCGGGCGTTAGTGAATGGAAAGATATTCCCAATGCCGAGTTCAATTTACTGCTCTCTCCTTGGGTTGGCTTGGATACTGTAAAACTACTGGAAGAAAAATATAAGACACCATTTTTACACTATCCTGTATTTCCTGTCGGCGCACAAGAAACAAGTCGCTTTTTAAGGGAGGTGGGGAAGTTTGTTGAGCTTGATGAAAAGAAAGTGGAATTGGTAATTGGAAAAGAAGAAAAACGATTTTACGATTATTTCATATCAATTTCTGATTTTATTGCTGAATATAGAAATAATCTACCGGTCGAACTTTATACAGTTGCTGATAGTACCTATGGAATTGGTGTGAGTAGCTACCTTGTGAATGAACTTGGTTTTATTCCAAAAGGAATTTACGCAATAGATGATCCGCAAAATAGCATACAAGAAACGCTTAACGATATCTTACTTTCGCGTGGCGGTGAGTTCAAAGATACGTTTAAAGTTGAAGCCGATGGTGGTCTTATAGAAGCGGATATCCGAAAAAAAATCGGAGAATCGAAAAAAGCGATTATACTTGGCAGTTCTTGGGAAAAATTTTTAGCTGAAGAGACGAATAATTTGTATACCTATCTAAGTGTACCACTCCATGAAACGGTCATCTTAAATAAATCCTATGTTGGTTATACAGGCGGTTTGAGTTTAATTGAAGACCTTTATTCTAGTCTATTTAAGCGAAAAACGACGACATCAAGAACACAATTATTTACAAATTGATGAATAGGAGACTTTTCTATGACCTATAGAATTGCAGTTACATCATCGGATGGAGAGCATATCAATCAGCATTTTGGGCAAGCGAATCAGTTTGATATTATTGAAGTCGATGAAGAAAAGAATGCTTGGGAAAAAATCGAAAACAGAAGTTCGGTGATTGGTAAAGACGTTGTTGTTGTATGCGGTGCTTCGTGCAATGGACATAAGCATGATTCTATTGAAGGCATAATCAATCTGCTTGCAGATTGCAAATATATTTTGACTGGCAAGATTGGAAAACATCCGTACTCTACCTTGCAAAGAGCAGGCATTACGGCTCTAGAATCACCGTTTCCCATTCATTTGGCAGTTGAAAAATTAAATCAATATCATAAAAAAATAACAAGAAAAGGAAGATGAAAAATATATGGCAGAACATAAATTGAGACAAATTGCAATTTACGGTAAAGGTGGTATCGGAAAATCTACGACGACACAAAATTTAACAGCTGGTCTTGCGGAATTGGAGAAAAATGTTTTGGTCGTAGGCTGCGATCCGAAAGCAGATTCAACAAGACTTCTTTTGGGTGGATTAGCGCAAAGAACTGTACTTGATACACTCCGCGAGGAAGGCGAAGAAGTCGAATTAAATAAAATTATGAAACCTGGTTTTAAAGGAATAAAATGTGTTGAATCAGGAGGGCCTGAGCCAGGCGTTGGTTGCGCAGGCCGTGGAATTATCACTTCGATTGGGCTGCTTGAGCGGTTAGGTGCGTACACCGAGGAACTTGATTATGTATTTTATGACGTACTTGGGGATGTGGTCTGCGGTGGTTTTGCAATGCCGATTCGTGAAGGTAAAGCCAAGGAAATTTACATTGTTGCCAGCGGCGAGATGATGGCACTCTATGCAGCAAATAACATTGCCAAAGGAATTCAAAAATATGCGAAGAAAGGCGGCGTACGGCTGGGGGGAATTATCTGCAACAGTCGCAATGTAGATCGTGAAATCGAATTATTAAAGGCATTTTCCGAAGAACTTGGCACGCAGCTAATTTATTTGGTTCCTCGAGATAATATTGTGCAGAGAGCAGAAATTAGAAAAAAAACAGTGATCGAATATCAACCAGAATCGCACCAGGCAGTTGAATATAGAGAACTTGCAAGAAAGATTGAAGAAAATCAGTATTTTGTTATTCCAAAACCGATGACGCAGGAAAGACTTGAAGAAATTCTTGTGGAATATGGATTGATGGATTTAGTTGAAGAGTATCATATATAAAATAACAACTAGGGGGAGCATAGATGAGCAAATATGTTGATAGACCAAGGTTTGGGTGCGCTATGGCAGGGGCCTTGGGTGTGCTTCGAGCAATTCCGCGAGCGATTCCGATTATTCATGCTTCAACAGGTTGTGGCTATAACGTATATAATGGGACAAATGCAGGTTCTGCTTATTTGGGCGGCGGATATTGCGGTGCAACATCGACACCAAGCAGTAATATTATAGAAAAAGAAATCGTATTTGGTGGCGAAGATAGATTAGAGGAACAAATTAAGACGACTCTTGAAATCATGGATGGTGATTTATATGTCGTCGTTACAGGGTGTATGGTTGAAATGGTCGGCGATGACGCCGAGTCTGTTGTAAAAGAATTTGCAGGTAGTGAAAATCCACCTGTTATCGCTGTTCCTACGCCGAGTTTTAAGGGGAATTCTTATTATGGATACGATTTATTGTTGGAAGGATTGGTTAAACAATATATCGTTCCGAAGGAAAAGAAAGAAGTAAGAACAGTAAATATTTTGGGGATTTTACCAGGGCAAGATGTTTTATGGAAGGGAAATCTAAAAGAAATTAAACGTGTGCTGCAGCTAATTGGTATCAAAGCGAACACGTTGTTTGGTGAAGGTGAAACACTTCAGGATATTCAGCATTCAGCCGTTGCAAGTTTAAATATCATTGTTTCAGATGTATATGGTTCATTAACAGCTGAGGCATATAAAGAAATTCATGAGATTCCTTTTATTAGAACAGCTTTGCCAGTTGGATACTTACAGACAGAAAAATTCTTGCGCGAAATCGGTGGATATTTTAAAATTGCTGAAAGTGTTATCGAAAAAGCACTAGAATCCGAAAGAGATATTTATTTTGATTATGTGGAAAGAATTGCAGATATTTATAATGACGTAGATTTTCAACGCTACAGTATCGTTGTATCTGATGCCAATTACGCACCGTCGGTTAGTGAATTTCTTTCAGATGAACTTGGCTGGCTGCCACAGCTCACAGTCATCACTGATTTTTTGACGGAGCAGCAGAAACAAAAGCTTGAAAGACGGTTTGAAGCGTATGCATCAGGATTAAAGCCAACCGTTAGATTTGATACAGATACTTCATCGGTAAGAAGGTATTTAAAAGACACATGGGAACTTGATAGCAATCAAAGGTACTATGATTCACTGGGACCAAGTGTGATTTTGGGCAGTGTATTTGAGAAGGACCTTTCTGATGAGTTCAAATACCCGCTTATCACGATTTCTTTTCCAGTCACCAATAGAGTGATAATGAACAGAGCCTATGTAGGATTTAACGGTGGAATCACACTGATTGAAGATATATTTACTACGTTGGTAGCGGGAAGATAGGAGGGATGGACGATGATAAAAGCAGTTGAAAGTGCGGCTCCATCGCGTGAAGAACGATTAAAGGCGGGAATTGCATTTTGTGGTACATGTGCCAAGCTCCAAAATAGTTTAAATCAAAAAGATGGCGGTTGTCTAAATGCGGCAAATCGCAGTTTTTCGCAGACCTATGGCTGTCAATTTACACTAAGTCTTGGAATATTAAATACAATCCGAAATGCAGTTGTTATTATGCATGGTCCGATTGGGTGTGGTTTTTGCTCAACAGCTAACGTTGGTATGGGCAAAGCGTATAAACAGCTTAGAGATCCTTCTGCCAGTGGTTTGGTATGGCTCAGCTCTAATCTAGATGAAACAGATGTAATCAGTGGTGGTGAGAAAAAACTCAAAGAAGTAATTTTTTATGCCGATAAGGAATTTCGTCCAGAAACGATTATTGTTGCAAGTTCTTGCGTACCTGCATTGATTGGCGATGATATCGACAGCATTCTTGATGATTTACAAAATCAGGTGACGGCAGAGCTGGTACCAGTTGTCTGCGAAGGCTTTAAAACAAAACTTATGGCAACAGCCTATGATGCCGTCTATAATGGCATTCTAAAAAAACTTACGAAATATCCAAACAGGGAAGAACATTTAACAGAAACTGATCTAGAGAAACAAGAAAGAGAATATCAAATAAAAAGGACGGTCAATGTTTTTAATGTAGGTTCAATGAGCCGTGCTGATGAACTAGAAATTGAAAGGCTATTGACGGCACTTGATCTTAATGTAAATTTCTTACCGTGTTACTCGGCATCAGAAGATTTCTCGTATGCGCTTGAAGCAGCACTTAATGTAAGTATCTGCGGTACGCATGATGATTATTATTTGAAATATATTAATGAAAATTTTCATATTCCGTATCTGATTGATACAATTCCGATTGGACGTAAAAACACAGATCGCTGGATTCTTAAAATTGCCGAGCGTTTTGGCCTTGAAAAAGAAGCGCAAGCCTTAATTAAAAAAGAAAATGAAATACTTGAAGAGAGTCTTGTACCATTTAGAAATAATTTGAGAGGAAAACGTGTTTTTGTCAGTGGCGGCGAAGTTAGAATTATAGCCACAGCGGAGGTTGTTCAAGATTTGCAAATGGAGCTTGTCGGGCTCAAAGGGCACCATATTGATCAATTTGTAAAACCTGTATTTGAATCTTTAAAGGATGTTGATGATATTTACATTAATATTGCAACGCAACATCCATTTGAACAGGTGAATATTGTAAATCGTTTAAAGCCAGATGTTATCATTATTCATACTGGCAGTGGTAATATTACGGCTAAACACGGTTTGCCTGTTTTCCCGCTATATGGACCGAGTTATAATTACCTAGGTTATTCGGGTACCTATGAAATTGCAAGGCGGCTTAACAGAATTATGAAAAACAGTCAGTTTAACAAAAATTTGAGTAAGTATAGAGCATTACCATATAAAAAAGAATGGTATGAAAAAGAACCGTTTGCTTATATTAAGGAAAAATAATAAGTATTCTTATTTATTGTATGTAGAAATTTATATAATTCGCATAAAATTTAGAGGTCAAAGAAAGTTTTCAACTGAAACTTTCCTTGACCTCTTTTTTTCGAAAATTCACTTTAAGCTTTATTAGATTTGTACTAGCTCTTCTATGGAATTTATGGCTATATGCATTCTAGCTCAAGTGAATTTTAATACCAATATTTACTGCCTTCATCAGTCAAGTCTTTAAACAAGACGGTTGTAAGATACCGTTCACCTGTATCAGGAAGTAAAGCAACTACTGTTTTTCCTTCATTTTCAGGCCTTCTGGCAATTTGAGCCGCCGCAAAAGTCGCCGCACCAGAAGAAATGCCTACGAGTAAGCCCTCTATTCTTGCTAATACTCGAGCAGTATCTATGGCTTCGTCGTTTTTTACTTTAAAAATCTCATCAACGATGTCATATTGGAAAACTTTTGGTATAAAGCCGGCGCCGATGCCTTGAATTTGGTGCGGGCCGGGTTTGCCGCCAGATAGCACAGGCGAACTATTTGGTTCAACAGCGACAATTTTGACATTTGGATTTTTCGCTTTTAATGCTTGTCCGACACCAGTTACTGTTCCACCTGTACCCACGCCAGCAACAAAGATATCGACTTTACCTTCTGTATCGCGCCATATTTCTTCGCCAGTAGTTTCTCGATGAATGGCTGAGTTGGCTGGATTATTGAATTGTTGTAATATAACCGCATTCGGGATTTGGACGGAAAGCTCTTCAGCTTTATGGACTGCTCCTTTCATACCTGCTGCTCCTGAAGTAAGAACAAGCTCAGCACCAAGTGCTTTCAATAAAGATCTCCGTTCTAAACTCATTGTTTCAGGCATGGTCAAGATAATTCGGTAGCCTTTCGCTGCAGCTACAAAAGCCAATCCGACACCAGTATTACCGCTTGTTGGTTCAATAATTACGGATTCTTTTTTTAAGATGCCTTTTTTTTCTGCATCTACAATCATAGCATTGCCAATTCGGTCTTTTACACTACCCAGAGGGTTGAAATACTCCAATTTAAACAATAGTTCCCCTTTTAATTTTGCTAGTTCAGTAAAAGTTTTTGGACGCAAAAGCGGTGTATTACCAATTAGCTCTGTTAGATTATCTACAATAATAGCCATTTTAAATCTCCTTTATCCTTTTATTAGACTTGTTCAAACCTTTTAATAAAATCAATTCATGGTATACCGTTTTTAACATAACCTCCCAATATAAAGCAGTAAGAAATTTTGGTGAAAAAAAACAGAGACCTTGGGTATTCACCCAAAGCCTCTGTTTTTTATCAGTCAACTTCTTGAAATGATATGCTATTAAATAATATAATACCATATGGAATATGAATGTCAATCCTATTTAGTTTGCGAGATAACTCCATAATGTTAAAAATAAATCAATCTGTTTTTTATGTTTATACCTTATACTTATTATGCAATTGATTATAGTATTCCTAATTACTTATTGACAAAAAAATTATAAATGATACTATTTATACATAGTATCATTTATATTAAGACTGATTAGAATAACTAAAGGTCAAAATAGTTTGGTTAAGACCAAGCTATTTTGACCTTTTTATTTATTTAGATTATTAAGGAGATTTTATTTATGAAAGAACATGTATGGATTGAAAGTAGAAATCAACGTTTGTCGACGATGCTGCATTTACCAGAAAATTTTAAGCAGAGGACGCCACTAGTGGTTTGCTGTCATGGCTTTACTGGAAATAAAGTTGGCTATAATCATCTTACTTTAAATTTAGCTGTTTTTTTAGAAAATAGTGGATATGGTGCGTTACGTTTTGATTTTTTGGGGTCAGGGGATAGTGATGGTGAGTTTTCGAAAGATACGATGGTAGCTGGTTGGCAACAAGATTTGATCAATGTACTGGATTGGGTTGGTAAACAAGAAAAATTTTCGACCTCACCAATTCTTTTATACGGACATAGTTTAGGCGGCCTCATTGTGTTAACGCATAAAGATTTAAAGCATCGTCTTGCAGGAAGAATCGTTTTTGCTCCAGTCACGACTCCAATTGATAATTTTCGCGATGTTATATTGGGAAAAGAGCTATGGATAAGGTCTTTAGCAGGAGAACCCATTGAAAATTTCTTTGACAAAGGATTTACTTTAGAAAGTCAATTTGTCCAAGATTTAGTAGAGAATAAATATGAGCCGATAGCTGATAACAAAGAGATAAAGACACCTTTACTTCTTGTACATGGAAAAGCCGATGTAGTAGTGCCGATTTCCGGCTCGAAAAAGTTCTTTGATGCTTATCCGGGAATAAAAGAATTTGCAGTTACTGAATTTGATCATGGAGCGCTAGGGGCACAAAAAGAATTGCAAAGTATCATTCTTAGCTGGTTAGAACGATATCAAGCTAGTTGTTAAATCAAGTGAGCATAATTTAACGGTAATGTGGTTTATGAATGCTTTTATATAATAGATAAATTTGTTTGTAACTAAAGGAGGATACTATATGATTATTCGACATAATGAAAATTATAAATGGGATAACATCCCTATACTTGCATATAAAGAAGATACGACCTGTTTTAAAAATATCACCAGACAGGTATTGCTTGACGGAGCGCCAGAGTTACCATGTCAACTGCGATATTTTGAGATTGCGCCAGGTGGATACTCTACATTAGAACAACATGAACATGTGCATTTTGTCGTTATTTTCCGTGGTGGTGGAAAAGCTTTGCTTGGAAAAGAAGTTTATGATGTACAAGAAAAAGATGTCATAGAGATTCCGTCTTTTGCATGGCATCAATTCCAAGCTACCTTCGATAGCCCACTTGGTTTCTTGTGTTTAGTAAATATAGAGCGAGATCGACCACGATTACCGACGGAAGAAGATTTGAATTTATTGCGACAAGATAGCGATATAGCTGCATTTATAAAGAGTTAACTGGTCGTTTTATTAAATACTTATTTTTCTAACAAAACATTGACGGTAAATTGAACATATGATAAAATATGTAAAAATAAATATTAAGCTAATCAGACAACTGAAGGCTAAAAGTTTTCTCCTCACGAGAAGCTCTTTTAGTCTTTTTATTTTTCTTAATTGTTTTTAGTAATGCTGATCAGGGAGTGACCTGAAGGCAAAGTATTGTAATACGATACTTTGCCTTTTTATTTTATATCAATTGAGGAGAGTGCTTATATGGCGAACTATAATGCAAATAGAAAAAATACGGTGGAGATTTCATGGATTGAGCAAAATGAAAGGAGGGTGGGTATGGTAAAGCAATTGCCCTCGCAGGTAGTTGAAGTTATTAATCACTTTCTATTCACAGCGGAAAACGGTTCATTAAATTTAGCAATTCAAGACGGCGTTATTGTAAAAATTGAAAAAGCGGAAAAATATATTATTACGAGTAAGGGGAGAGAACTGGGGTATATAAAATATGGTAAGCCTACTAAAAAACAGCCGCTGCTAAATAAAATTGTGGCAGAGTTACAAAAAATAGAATATGGGCAAGTGGTTGTTCGTTTTTTGAATGGTAAAGTAGAACAAATTGAAACGACAAAAAAGAAACGAATTGATGAATTGCAAGGTATTGATGGTGATGGAATATAAATATTGTCAGGCTAGTGATATATTTTTGTAATTTTATATTTTGTATTAACTGATCGTAAAAAGTTAAAGGCTAATGATTCTGTTAGCAGAGTCATTAGCCTTTATTTTTACTTGAAAGGAGAAAGATATATGCTTCAGATTATTATGAAAGCGTTGAGATACAGAATGATTTCCAATCTGGCCCTTTTGGCATCAATTGCCGCCGGTGTTTGTCTGATTTTTTCCGTCACTTTGATTCAATTTGGTGTATCGGATGGAGTGGAGAAAGCTTGGCAGCAGCTTGGTGCCGATATTTTGGTGGTGCCATCTGGAGCTTCTGTGGACCCGGGAGAAATATTATATGGCGGGTCGCCTAGCAATATTTATATGAAGAAAGAACTGGAGCAGGAAGTAGCAAAAACGAAGGGGGTGCGCCGGATAACTGCACAGTTTTTTACCCAGTCACTGACAGGCGATTGTTGCGATGTTGGTTTGGCTATCCGGATGATTGGTTATGATCCGAAAACTGATTGGTTGGTGCAGCCCTGGCTGAAAAATATTGCTAGGACAGAATTGTCTGATGATGAAGTTATTATTGGTTCGGATGTGAAAACGGTTCAGAACAATAAAATCATGATTTTGAACAGAACCTTCCGTGTTGCAGCCACAATGGAGCCAAGTGGTACAGGGCTTGACCATTCAATTTTGACTAATATTAATACAGCTCGCCAGACAGCGGCCAATTCGTTTTCGCTGGAAAAAGTCTGGCAGCAAAATGGAGAAGCTGATAATCTCATTTCAGCAATTCTTGTAGAAGTGGAACCTGGTGCTGATGTTAAGGAAATCATAGCGCATCTGGAAAATTTCAATCAAGTGCGGGCTTTTTCTGCAACTGAGACAAAACAGCGTACTTATGAACAACTTTCAGTAATTACTGGATTGTTGGCGGTGTCAGGAATCGTGGCGTTGCTGGCATCGATGATTCAGCTGATTTCCCGCTTGTATACGCTTACGATAGAAAGGCAAGGAGAATGGGGGTTATACTTGGCGCTTGGCGCCACACCGCGTAAGATTGCCCTGCTGATTATTTCAGAAACAGGTATTTTATGTTCGCTCGG
>JARBTT010000240.1 GCA_029240055.1 Anaerosinus sp. | reverse complement strand
AAATAAACACAGTAATTAATAATTGTATTATACCAATGTTAAGTTATTATTAATTTAACAACTCAACAAATCTTTCTTTAATTCTTGTATTTCACAAAGCACCTTTCTCATTTCAAAATAAAGGTCAATTTAAGCATACAGCTAAAGGATGAACTTTGGAGGGACTACCATTCACGATGATAATGGGGAAAACAAAAGCATAAAAAAAGGAATATTTACTAAGTAAATATTCCTCTTCCAGTATAGTAGTTTTACTTAGTGATGGCCATGTTCTTCAACTTTCCCACCAGCCAATTTATAGATTTCTTCAACTTTCTTCAAAGATTCCTCTGAAATATGAATTACCGCTTTGTTCGTATTATGTTCTTCATGAGATAATCTGCTGTTGATCTCACCTTGTTTTTCCACAACCAATGCCAAGAATGCTTTATCATTGAATACCGCAGTAGTATCTGATCCTGCAATTGAAACCGGAACTTGAAGCGCTGGTACCCCGCGTTGTGCCTCGCCTACATGTAATTCTTTTGCCAAACCATCTAACTCAGGCAATACAGTAGCATAAGCTTCTTTAATTTTAGCTGCTACATTCTTCACCTCTGTTGATGCGGATTGCTTTGCAGCCACATCAGCAAGATTTACTAAATAGTTGCCATTCTCTCCAACGAATTTAATCATGGCAAAGGCATCGCCATCTGCTAAAGATGCATTGGCATATTGACGCTGTCTATTTGCAGCTGTTTCACCACAAGACGCAAATAAAGTACTCGCACAAGCAGCTACAATAAATAACTTATTAATCTTCATATCAATTTTGTTAATTATACAAAAGTAGATAAAATATACATTCTTCGAAACCTAATCCGTGAAAAGAAACAAAAATTAAGCAACATTTCTTCCTGCATTAATCACACCGAATATTGTTCGAGCAATCAGTTTTGAATAATCCTCACGCTGTGCCTCATCTAATTTATCCGAATTGAGTGCACGAATCGCATAATGTTGGATCACTAGCAAAGGCAATACGATGCTTTCTCGCGCCAAAATGGAAGCACGGTCTACAGGATAATTTTCCATCAATTTAGATGTGCCACTAAGCTTTAATAGATACTCTTTGGTAATCTGATATTCAGCATAGAGGTTTTTCCAAAATTCACCATACACTTTATCTTCCTTCATATAGGCTGTAATATCAAAATTAGATTTGGTCATGGACATCATACAGTTGTCGATCAAAGTCTGGAAGAATCCCGAGGAAATATACAATTGTTGCACATCCTTCCATAGATTATTTTTCTCGGCCCACTGCAAGGCAGTCCCTACCCCATAAAATCCAGGAATATTCTGCTTCAACTGACTCCACGAAGTGACGAAACTTATCGCGCGTAAATCTTCTAGGCGTAACTCCCGTCCAGAGTTCCGTTTTACAGGCCGACTTGAAATATTGATGGATGAAAGTGCTTTCAATGGTGACATCGTTTCCAAATAGGGTAAAAACAACTTATTGGTACGAAGGCCCATAAATTTTTGATGACTTAATTCGGCCAATTTATCAATAATCTCTTGTTGATGCTTCGTTAATGTATCGCCTACACGTTGTTTTAAATCAGAAATAATCCCCGCATGCAGAAGCTGTTCTATATTAAAACGGGCCGTATCCAACGAGCCATATTGACTACTTATTGTTTGTCCCTGGATCGTTAATTGGATATGATCATTTGCAATTTCTTTACCCATGGAAGCATAAAAACGCTGCGTTTTACCACCACCGCGCGCTGGAGGCCCACCTCTACCATCAAAAAAGACCAGATGAACATCGTATTCTCGGGAAATCGCTGTCAACTCTATTTTCGCTCTATAAATTGACCAGTTGGCCATCAAATAACCACCATCTTTTGTACTATCCGAATAGCCCAACATAATAGTCTGTTTATTTCCTCTACGTTTTAAATGTGCCTTATATTCTTTATTGCTGTACAAGGTCTTCATCACATCTGCAGCTCTGGTCAAATCATCCACTGTTTCAAATAATGGAACAAAATCGATCGTCAACGCATCTTTCTTCCAACCGGACCACAAAAACAACTGGCGTAAACCGAGGATATCGCTTGCTTGTTGACAATTACTAATAATAAAACGCTGTGCTGCACGTTCAGAACCTGAACGTTGGATTTGTTTAAGCAATTTGATTACACCCGAAGTATCTTTCGTCAACGGATCTGCATCCTCGCCTACCGTGAGATCCAATTCCTTAAACTTCAACGCCTTCTGCTTATCGACTTCACTCAGTTCCAAATAATCCAATGGCAAGCCTGTAGCCTCCTGATTCCGTTGAATCAGGTAATTCGTTGCTTCCCGGAGGATACGACTATCCTGCCTTATATCCAATGTTGTGAAGAAACAACCAAATGTCATTACTTTACGAAGCAAATCATCCACAATCTCAACAAAGAGACCATTGTGATATTCTTCTAGCACATTTTTGATTGCCTTTAAGTTTGTAATGATATTATCTGTTTCATCCTCGGGGTTTTCAATAGGATTAAAGCTATTTTCATAAAATAAGTTCTGCAAGTTATCCATATATTCCTCAACCCCTCTGAATGTAATACGGCGTCTAACAATACGAAAATCTCTGTAATAACATCTAAACAAAATAGTACGCAATAAAGCCGCTACTTTTTTGGTACTTTCAACACTGACATTCGGGTTTCCATCACGATCCCCACCTGGCCAAAAGCCCAACTCGATCAGCTGTTTTACCTCCTCCGTATCAACATCCAATTCATCGTCAATAAAAGACTGTATTTCCGAAGCTACCTTATAAAATACATTTTCCAAAAACCAGGCTAAACTAGCCGCTTCATCTACTGGAGTGGGTTTATTTTTATTGATGAATGGCGTTTTGCCAAGCTGTTGCAACAATAAATGTATACTGTGAAGGTCATTAGTCTTTATCGCATCAATCAAATCATTGATAATCCCCAATACTGGCCCTGGATAAAATTGAGTAGGGTGTGCCGTAAGTACCAAACGAACTGAAAAATCCTTTAATTTAGAGACGATTTTCCGTCGCATATCACCGTTGCCTTCGGCATTTTTGATCAATGCACCCAATACATTTTCATCGTCGCCCCGACCAACCATCTGAAATGACGAATCCTCTATTGCATCAAACAATACGACTTGACGTTCTATATATTGGACAAAACGAAACAATAAATCAATACGTTGTTCTTCTGAAGAAAACTCTTCATGCTGATCAAAAAAGCTCTTTATGATCTCATCTGGAGTCAAATGTTGGTCAACACCCTTCTCGCATTGCTTTGCAAAAAATGGCAATAAAGTTCCTGTATCTTTAACACGTTGAAATGGCAATGTTAAAAACAAACTTTTGAAAAGCTCAAAGCGTGTCAATACCTCGTCCTGAAAGACGGCTTCATTTTTA
>JARBTT010000239.1 GCA_029240055.1 Anaerosinus sp. | reverse complement strand
TCGTTGAAGCAATAAAAAATAAAACAGCAGATAAAGGAATTGTCATCGATGAATATGGTGTTGCACCATTTATGATTGCGAATAAACATCATGGCATCATCTGCGCACCTGTTTATGAGGATTATACTTCAAAAATGACAAGAATGCATAACTCTACGCAAATCATCACGCTAGGTTCAGATATTTCAGCAGAAAAACTTGCTTGTGAGTTGGCTTTGAATTTTGCTGAATCTGAATATGATGGTGGCAGACATCAAGTTCGCATTGATATGTTAAACAAAATACTATAAAAGGTGGGAGAGCAAAAATGAAAATTGCAGTTGGTTGTGATCATATCGTTACAGAGATTAAAAATAGAGCCGTAAAATACTTGAAAATACAAGGTCATGAGGTTGTAGATTGTGGAACCTATGATTCTGTTCGTACACATTATCCGATTTTTGGTAGAAAAGTTGGCGTAGCTGTTGTCAAGGGGCAAGCAGATTTGGGTGTATGTATTTGCGGTACTGGGGTAGGAATTAATATGGCAGCTGAAAAAATCAAAGGTGTACGTGGTGCGTTAGTCACAGATGTACAAACTGCTGTTTATGCAAAAGAAGAACTCAATGCAAACGTAATCGGCGTAGGTGGTAGAGTCGTGGGTGAAGGTACAATTGAGTATATATTGGATGCCTTTATTGCTGCAAAATATAAACCAACCGCTGAAAATCAGGCATTAATTCAGAAAATTGATGGATTAATCGGCGAGAATAATGCAATCGAAAACGACGCAATCTTCGATGAAATTCAGAAAAAATGGGATGAAGGATTTTACCACGATTAAGTTATGAAGTAGGAGGTTGTCGATATGCCAGAGCAACAATTATTTGAAGAAAATTTGATATTTCAAGAAGATTTTAAAGATATAGATGAAGCTTTTGGTACAATGGCTAAAAGGTTTGCCCAAGCAAATTTGGTGAAAAATTCGTATGAAGAATCGATAAAAAAACGTGAGAAAGAATTTCCAACAGGAATTGATTTAAGCATTATCGGAGGAAGTTTGCCTAATGTTGCAATTCCTCATACGGAACGTGAACATTGCAAAGTGACAAAAGTCGTATTGGTGAAGCTTAATCAAGGCATTTCAATTGGCAATATGATGAATCCAGTACAAAGATTACAGAATGTACGGTATTTGTTTATGATTCTCAATAGTGCAGATAGTGAACAAGCAGGTATCTTAAGTAAAATTATGGGGATTGTGACAAATGTCGATGATATCAACGCATTAGAAAAAGCGGAGACGATAGAAAGTCTTTATAAAGTTGTTGAGAAATATAAATTATAAATATTAAATAGAAAATAAATAAGGAGTGTTTTATTATGATTAACGTTTTAGCAGCTTGTGGAGCCGGCGTCAATTCTAGCCATCAAATCAAAAGTGCAATTGAAGAAGAAATGAGCAACCGTGGATATCAGGTACAAGCCGATGCTGTAATGATAAAGGATATTACAGAAGAGTTAATTTCAAAATATGATATTTTTACGCCAATATCAACGCCAGATGTAGGTTTCAAAATCAATATTCCTATTGTAGAAGCAGGACCGATATTATATCGGATTCCAGCAATGAGTCGACCAGTTTTTGATAATTTAGAAGAAGCTATTAAAGGATTAAACAAATAATAGAAAAGTAAATATCATGCAGATTCGTCTTTAACGGTGACTCTGCATGAAGCATTAATTAATTGAATTTTATAAAGGGTGGGATTTTTATGGATGCTTTAGTTTCGTTTTCTAATCAATTTTTCAAGCCAATTTTGTCATTAGGTGGTCCTCCTGTAATGTTTATTGTATTGACTTTACTCGCTTTAATCATGAAGGTAAAATTCACACGTGCGTTAGAAGGTGGTATAAAATTAGCTATTGCCCTTACTGGGATGGGAACAGTCATAGGCATTTTAACTGGTGCATTTGCACCGGCGTTGCAAGGATTCGTAAAATCCACAGGGATTCAGCTATCAATCACAGACGTTGGTTGGGCCCCACTTGCAACGATTACTTGGGGTTCTGCATATACATTGTATTTTTTAATGCTTTTAGTTATTTTGAACATTGTTATGCTTGCAATGAATAAAACAAATACATTAGATGTAGATATTTTTGATGTTTGGCATTTGTCTGTAGTTGGATTACTTGTTATGTATTATTCTAATGATAATTTATTTCTTGCTTCATTTTTGGTGCTATTCATTGGCGTTCTTAAGTTCATCAATTCAGATTTGATGAAACCGACATTTAATGAATTGGTAAATATGCCAGAATCCAATCCAACAACGACAACGCATTTGAACTTTATGTTTAATCCAATTGCGATGGTATTCAATAAGATTTTTGATGTTTTCTTACCATTTATCGATAGATATGATTTCGATGCAGCGACTTTAAATAAAAAAATTGGTTTCTGGGGCAGTAAGTTTGCCATTGGTTGTTATCTTGGGGTATTTGTTGGTATCTTGGGTCAACAGGACATAAAATCGATTTTTAGTTTAGCTTTTACGGGTGGCGTTTGTTTGGAATTATTCTCTTTTATGGGCAGCTGGTTTATCGCAGCTGTTGAACCGTTATCTCAAGGAATTACAGATTTTATGAGCAAAAGATTTGCTGGTAGGCAGTTCAATATTGGTATTGATTGGCCATTTTTAGCATCCAGAGCAGAAATCTGGGCAGCAGCAAATGTACTTGCACCAATTATGTTGATTGAAGCATTATTTTTACCAGGAAATAATGTACTGCCATTAGGTGGTATCATCGCTATGGGGATGACTCCATCCTTATTGGTTGTTACGAGAGGTAAAATGATGCGTATGATCATCATTGGGACTTTAATGTTACCTGTATTCTTATTAGCAGGTACTGCAATTGCAGAATTTGCGACAAAGACAGCTCTTGTAGTAGGGGCATTCCCTCCGGGACTTGCAGAAACGCAGATGATTACGCATTCTACATTAGAAGGACCTGTAGAAAAATTCATTGCAATTGCCGTTGGTAAATTCGGTGGTAACATGACAATTGAAAATGCAATTAAAATGGTAACTTCTTTAGTTGTATATTTAGGATTATTCATATGGTATGCAAAAGAAATGAAGAAAAGAAATGTTGAATTAGCAGCAAAAAAACAACATTGATATTTAAAATAAAGAGAGAAAGTGAAATAACAAATGAATTTAAGTAATACAAAAGAAATGATATTAGACGCACAAAAGAATGGCTATGCTGTTCCAGCATTTAATATTCATAACCTTGAAACAATTCAAACAGTATTAGAAACTTGCGAAAAATTAAAATCGCCAGTTATTTTGGCAGCAACGCCATCGACGGTTGATTATGCAAATAAAGAATATTTGATTGCGATTGCACAAAAATCAATGGAAAAAGTAACGATTCCGTTTACTTTTCATCTTGATCATTTTGAA
>JARBTT010000238.1 GCA_029240055.1 Anaerosinus sp. | reverse complement strand
TGATCGGTTCTAACTATTGCCTATTCTCTATTCTCATAAGCTAACGGTTGGCACTATCAACCCCATATCGGACTTACACCGACTAGTAAGCGCCCATGCTGGGCGCACTAACAAGTGTCCCTGCTATCAATAGCAGGGACACTTCACACAAAATTCCTTACATCCCTTGATCCGATTTGCGTTAATTCTTTCTTGAAATATCGCTATTTGCTATGATTAAGCTAAGCCGCATTATCTCCCCCTGAGGTTTGCCTTTTGGCTTTGAAGACGCTCGTTTGCAACCCTCAGCATATCATAGTGCGGCAGCCCCTTTTATAAAGTAATCAGAAAGTATACACTTTCTTGATTACAAGCAAGGGTAATATCTTTTAATATTTATTCATAAGTAACTGCATATTCATTGCAGATCAACTCTGCCCCTTGTCCAAAAAGACGGCTTGATCCCTTACTCTCATTGTCAACAAAAGTCGTTTCTATGGGCTCACCTTTAGCCGGAAGAAAGTCGATGGGCAAATTACTAAGTTTAACTAAACCAGTTCCGGTAGGCTGAACAGCATCTAATAAAGTAAAGAAACTCATTCCTCCAGTAATCTGTTTGAGTGATACAACTTCTTCCTTACCACCATGATCCAAGGTCATATATTTGCGGTCAATTCGCCTCCCACAATCCTTGACATGGAATACTTCTTTCCCATCCACATACCATCTTGCAGTATTTGAGTCACAAATGAAGCTTCATCAGTTGCTAAGTACAATGCGGCATTAGCAACATCAATTGGCATAGCCAATCTCTTATTTGATCTATAAACATTTTTAGCAAATCTGTGTCATCAACAATTTTTGGGTGCCGAGTAGAAAGAAATAATACACAATTGGGCTGCAGAAGTTAGAAGAGGTTATTATCGCCGAGCGGAACTTCTGTTTAAATATGTTGATGAGCTTGACAGACAGAGTATATTTGGAAAAATTAACAGCTGTCGATAACTCAGACTAGACAAAAAAGCCCACAGACGATTCTCATTAAACAGCCAAACTACCACCATCAACCGGCAATATTACTCCGCAAACAAAACTTGATTCATCAGATGCTAAGAATATTGCCGGTCCAACTAGTTCTTCAACTTTTCCCCATCTGCCAATAGGATGAGCAGCTAATGTCATTTCATATTTTCCCGGCGTTTCATGTCCGATTTTTGTCATAGCAGTAGGAAATGCTCCAGGGCAAATAGCATTAATATTGATCCCGGCCTTTGCATAATCGGCTGCAGCTTGCCGGGTCATATTGACAATAGCACCCTTTGAAGCACAATAGGCAGGTTTACCCCATAAACCAACAACACCGCCGACAGAGGCAATATTAATAACCTTACCGCCAGTGCCCTGTTTCAAAAATTGAGCGATAGCATGTTTACATCCATTCCAGCATCCCTTTGCATTGACTTCCATCGAAAGATCAAAGGCTTCATCCGATACTTCGTGAAGACCGCCAAATCCTGTGGTAATACCGGCACCATTGACGATAATGTCCAAATGTCCAAAGGTTTCGACAGCCTTATCCACAACATTTTTAACTTGTGCACTTTTGGAAACATCACAAGTTACATAGATCGCTTCCCCGCCATTTTTGCGAATAAATTCATCCGTTGAAATGTCTTTATTAACTTCATATCCATCCTCGTTAGATTCTTGTCTAAGATCTGCAATAACTACCTTGGCACCTTCTTTTGCATAGCCAATCGCAATCGCTCTGTTAAGCCCTGAACTGGCACCGGTAACAATGGCAACTTTTCCTTCTAGTCTTTTCATTACTTCATCCACCTTTTCAACTTTATTTTTTAATTTTTTTATGCCAAATTCCACGTGAATATACTGCAATATTTACCATTACTCGTTCCATAAAAATCACCTAGCTGGCGTATTCCACTGTATTTATTAACGATAAAATTAAATACAAACAAACCTCACGGTCGCCTAAAAAATAAAAATTCGTAATCGTTTTTATACTTGGAATTAATTGAATCAATTCATTTATTAAGTAAAAAAAAATACATGTTACTTATATGTCAATTATTATAAAAACAATAATTGAAAAAAGCCTATTCAAGTTGCATTGAATCGCTCGTTGTAAGGATATGGATCATTCCAGGCTCAGCTCCCAGTATTTTCTCGAATACTTCTTCCGCAAGTTTAAACTGGCACTCAATCAAATCGTCAGGAGACTGCTCATAGACCGCGTCGATTAAACTTCTCAAAAGGGCCAATACTATCTTCACTGCGGCCCGAGGATGAATGACATGAAAATAGTGTTTCTGGATTCCGTCTTCGATAATTTTGTGCAATAAAGGGGCCATTATCTGCTCCGCCTGGCGGGATAGTTTGTCCACAATGTGCAAGGTCTGCTCATCATATAAAGCTCCAAATAATAATCCATGTTCTTCATCTTGAACAGCATGAAAAATCTTCTGCATAAGCGCCTCAAATTTGCGAGGAGGAGCTATATTATCAGAATAAATCAGCGGTTCGACCTCCGATATGGTCCGAGTAATATGCCGTTTGAGCAACGCTTCCAGCACTTCATCTTTCGACTTAAAGTAATAGTATAACATTCCCTGAGCCATATTCATTTTGCGTGCAATATCGATGATCTGCGTTCCATGATAGCCTACCGCCAAAAAAAGTGGCTCTGCCGTATCCAAAATTTCGTTTACTCTTTTTTGTGGATCCTGAGGAGTCCGAGCCATCAAAATCCCCCCTATAATTTGGATTAATTCAAATTATAGGCCAATTAGAAAACTACGTCAAGATATTTTATTGTCGAAGACGCGGGGACGGCAGACCGTGTGAAAAGTAATCCCTATGTTACTAAAAACAGCCCCAATTCTAGACAGCCAATGCCTCAAAATCTTTACCGCCAAATAATTTTTTGGCGCGAAGTGCCATATTATCTAATTCTCCTAAGTCGTTTGGCTTTTGCATTACTTTAAAATCTGCAATTAGTTTATATTTGGCATCTACTGTTGTTTGCACATTATAACTTACATCCACATTGTTATTGTTGTTGCACATGAGTCGTGCATCTGGATCAGTAGTTGATATTTCATTCTTTTCGCTTTGAATAAGCTGTTTTTGATAGGTTTCATATTTTTGCTTGCACTCTTAAGTTCTTCTGACGGTTCTTTGAGTCACTCCCCTCTTTTTGTCTCATGTCATAAATTTACGATCATAAAATTTTCTTTTAAAAACTGTATCCTATATTTCTATCCTATTTACCATTAAAATACAAAACTCCTGCAAGTCAAAGTGAACTGCCCCCTGTCAAGTAGACAGATGAAAAAATAAAAATTTTAAGCAACTAAGGTTTGATTTCGGTATTCTATCGGAGTCAGACCTTTTAGGTTTTTCTGTAATCTTTTCGTGTTATAAAAATTCATGTGACCTTTTAGGTTTTTCTGTAATCTTTTCGTGTTATAAAAATTCATGTACTCGTCAATCGCTGCAGCCAATTCTTCATAGGTATGAAACTTCTGCAAATAATACATCTCGGATTTAATGATTCCCCAGAAACCTTCTATCGGCCCATTATCAATACATTTGCTAATGCGAGACATGCTTTGGGTGGCACCGATACTGTCTAATTTTCCTTTGAAAGTGTTATTAGTATATTGAAAACCTCTATCACTATGAAAAAGTGGTTTTGCAGTAGGATTTGCAGCTATGGCACGATCAAAAGTTTCAAAAGCAAGCGGATTATTATTGGAATGACCAAGTACATAGGAAACAATGCTCTTATCACTCAAATCTAATATGGCACTCAGATAAGCTTTTTGCCCATTTGTTAATTTGAATTCCGTAACATCCGTTAACCACTTTTGATTTGGTTTGTCAGCCTGAAAATTTCTGTTCAATACGTTTTCTGCAGTTATCTGTGGCGTACTTGCCAGATAACTCTTTTTCTTTTTACGAATTACAGACTTCATATTAACCGTTTTCATTAATCGGTAGATACGTTTATGATTGTAATGCTTGTTTAACCGTCTATTAAGGTTCATTGTTATACGCCTATATCCGTAAATGCCTTTAACTTCAGTATATATGCTAACTATTTCTGTAAGAATCGTGGCATTTTCAATATCCGACTCAGTTTCTGAACGATTAAGCCATTTATAGTAAGATGCACGTGCCATATTGGCGTATTTGCATAATTTCACTATAGAATATCCCTCTTTATGAAGTTCATTTATTACTATATATACGGTTTCTTGTTGTGCTTTTCTGTTTCTTGCCTCCTTTCCACCTCGTCCAATTTTTTTAAGAAATCATTCTCCATTTTTAAACGCTTGTTTTCGGCCTCAAGAAGTTTTAATTGAGCGGCAATCTTTTCTGTCTCGTTTAGTTCTTCAGTTTTTTTTCGTTTACCGCGTCGATCAAGCAGTGATTCATAGCCTTTTTCTTTGTATTTTTTTACCCATGTATAAACCTGTTGATAAGAAACTCGATATTTCTCTACGGTAGCCTGGTAATTATCCTTGTTGGCAATACAAAACGAAACAATTTCTATTCTTTCTTCATATGAAGTTTCTCTTCCTTTGGTCATGGTTTTATCTCCTTGTGAAGTATGAGATTTAACTATTTCATGACCATTATACTTCTTAATCCAATTGCGTAAAACACGTGAATCAGTAATATTATACTTTTTACATAAGTTTTCGTAAGAGCCTATACCTGCTAAATAATCTTGAACAGCCATTAATTTTATCGTTTCAGAATAATGCCTATTTTTATTGCTGACAGCTACTTCAGCAGCTCCATTGGTTTGATATTTATAAAGCCATTTATAAAATGAATGATGTGTAATGTTTAATTCGAAACATATCTGAGAAAGACTTATACTTCTTTTCAGATACTTTTCGATATAACTTACTTTTATTTCTGTTGCAATCTTTCCTTGCATGAAAAAATACTCCCTTCATAGAAACAGTTTTATTATTTTAACTGTCTACTATTAAGGGAGCATATCAATTGATATACTTTGCAGGAATTTGTCTTTCTCCAGTATTATTACATTCATACTCTACCGTTTATTTTTCGTAGCGATATCCACCCAAACAGCTAGTACCAATATAGACCCTTTAACAATAAACTGCCAAAA
>JARBTT010000237.1 GCA_029240055.1 Anaerosinus sp. | reverse complement strand
CCTTATTTTTCAATAAGTTTGCCATCTATTTTTATAGGATAAACATCATATCACATTTCACGATAAATACTTTATCTTAATAAGATTATAAAGCAGGCTAAAAAAAATGTCAATAAATATAGAAATATGCACTTATATTTCTATATTTACCAAAAAGTGCTTAATAACATTAAGACTAAGCATTTGATACTGATTTAATCCAACACTTCCTTATTTTTTGAAAAGAAGTTTCAATCGTCCGTCTTTACTGTAGTATTCCAAAATCGTTTAAGTAGCCAATTCTGTATCAGTACACAAAAATTTTTGTATTTCTTTTGAGTTTAATAATGCATCTTTATGCCAGCAGAATAAGTACAAAAGCCAGCAACCGTTACTAAAAACCGGTGCTGGCTTTTGTGCTTACCTTATTTACCTACGCTTGCCGCATAGATCGCAAATTGATTTTCGCCATCAACTTTTAACACTTGATTTAATTTTTCATCGTCAAAATGTGCGATCGCACAGGCTCCATAATTGATTGTTTGCGCTGCCAAATATAAGTTTTGGCAGACGTGACCTGCATCTAAGTGCAGATAACGATAGGCTCGCTCGCCGTAAGCATACGTCATGCGTTCTGCTACCGCTGTCCAAATGAATGTAACACTACTCGTGGGAATCATTTTTTGCTGCATAAAAGCGGCTGCTAATTCCTCTGCTATTTTCTCTGACAAATCCACTGCGATTAAACAATGTTCGAGAGCTAAAAACCGATATAAGCCCGGCTCTAGTCCTTCGATATGATTGATCAGTAAATATGTCTCAAAGGCATGCCGTGCCCCTGCGGACGGCACATTGCGCAATGTTGCATTCCCAGTTGGTGTTACCATTTTGACCCCCTGTGTACACCAAAGTAAATAAGATAAATCTTTTAGCGAAATATCCGTTTGCTGGTATTGACGAACGCTGGTACGAAGTTCAATCAGTTCTAAGAAGTTTACTTCTTTATCTACCAGTAAATCAGGTTCTGGCAAATGAATCAGTTTAACCGCACCATCCACGGGTAATTCTATTGGTGGCTGTGGCAGTCCTTTTTCACGATTCGTTGGTGCTAAATTTACGCACCGCGTTCTCTCCATAAATTCTGTTCCAAAAAATTTTTCCATGAATCATTCTCTCCGTCTATTCTGGTTTTACGAATTGATGATACGCTCCACCACTTCTACGATTTTGTAATTCACCTAAAAGTTCACTTGGTGAAATATTGTGGAAAGCTAATAACACTAGACAATGATACCAAAGATCTCCCATTTCGTAAAGGATCTCCTCTTTATCCATATTTTTCGAGGCGATAATTGTTTCTGCTGCTTCTTCGCCGATTTTTTTCAAAATTTTATCTTGACCATGTTCAAACAAGAAATTTGTATAAGAACCTTCTTTAGGATGAAGTTTACGATCATTGATAACATTATAAAGGTCATGTAAAATGGTCGAAACGGATTGCCCATAGACTTTATTTGCATCAAATAAAGTGGCTACACTACTTTCATTCTCGCCAAGATTACGATTAAAACAAGAGTATGTTCCCGTATGACAGGCTGCTCCTGTTTGCTCGACTTTAACCAATAAAGTATCGCCGTCACAATCATAGGAAATTTCTTTTACCTTTTGTATATTGCCAGAAGTTTCCCCTTTTTGCCACAAACCTTTACGACTACGGCTGTAAAACCAAGTGAGCCCTGTTTCCACTGTTTTTTCTAAGGATTCTTTATTCATATAGGCTAGCATCAGCACTTGACCTTGATCATCTTGAATAATCGCTGGTACAAGACCTTGTTCATCAAATTTAATATTGTCTAAGTTCATACTCTAACCTCCACACCGCGTGATTTTAAATATTCCTTTACTTGTCTTACGGTAAATTGTCCATAATGAAAAACAGATGCAGCAAGCACAGCATCCGCTTTACCTGCGGTTAGTACGTCATAAAAGTGTTCTAGTTCACCAGCACCACCTGAAGCAATCACTGGCACATCAACAGCTTCGGATACAGCACGCGTAAGTTCAATATCATAGCCATCTTTGGTACCATCTTTGTCCATACTCGTTAAAAGAATTTCACCAGCACCTAGATGAACGGCCTCTTTGACCCAGGCTAAGCAATCTAAACCTGTCGGAGTACGACCACCATTGATATAGACTTCCCATTTTCCTTCATCGCACTTACGCGCGTCTACTGCAAGAACAATGCATTGGCAGCCAAATTTTGCTGCCCCTTCCGCAATTAAACTAGGATTTTGAATTGCCGCTGTGTTTAAAGATACTTTATCTGCACCAGCCTTTAACATTTTACGAATATCTTCTACACTGCGAATGCCCCCGCCTACGGTGAACGGAATAAATACTTGAGAAGCACAATCCGATACAACTTCTACCATCGTTTTCCGCTCTTCATGAGACGCCGTGATATCTAGCAATACTAACTCATCGGCGATTTCTCTGTCGTATACTGATGCGAGTTCCGTTGGGTCACCAGCATCGCGAAGTCCAACAAAGTTTGTTCCCTTTACTACGCGACCATCTTTCACATCAAGGCACGGAATAATTCTTTTTGTATACATATTTATTCCCCCTTTGCCACTTTTAATGCTTCCACTAAATCAAGGGAATCGGTATAAATTGCTTTACCCACAATCACACCTTCCACACCGTCTGCTTCTACCGCTTTGACATCAATCATGTCTTGAATTGACCGAACCCCACCAGAAGCAATTACTTTGATCCCACTTACCCTTGCAAGCTTTGCTGTGGCCTCAGTATTTACACCAGTCAAGGTACCATCACGGGAAATATCGGTATATACAATGCGTTTTACACCTACTGCCGCCATTTTTTTTGCGAGTTCTTCGGCTTCCACGCCACCAGATACCCCCCAACCTTCTACCGCTACGATACCGTCACGCGCATCAATCCCAACAACAATTTTATCACCAAATTTTTCACAAGCTACTTTGACAAGTTCAGGACTCTGTACAGCAATAGAGCCTAAGATAACACGGCTTACCCCTAATTTTAGCACTTCTTCGATATTTTCAATAGTGCGAATTCCGCCGCCCAATTGCACTGGAATGTCTACACTATCAAGAATTGCCTGAATTGCTGGCAAATTTACTGATTTACCAGCCAATGCGCCATCTAAATCAACGATATGCAAAAATTCAGCACCAAGACTTGCCCATTTTTTTGCCATATCAGCTGGATAGTCACCAAAAATAGTTTCCTTATCAAAACGCCCTTCGGTTAGGCGTACACATTTACCGTCACGGATATCTATCGCAGGAAAAATAATCATTAAAATTGCTCCTTACTCTTGATACAAATTATAGCCTCACAAAGTTTTCTAAGATTTTAAGCCCTATGCTACTTGATTTCTCAGGGTGAAATTGCATTGCTTGGACATTCTTCTTACCAACTGCCGCTGTTACTTTACCACCATACTCCACAAATGCCGTTACGATATTTTCCTCACTTGGCAC
>JARBTT010000236.1 GCA_029240055.1 Anaerosinus sp. | reverse complement strand
TTAAAAAAGACTTAAATTTTTGCACAGAAGTATTTACGACGAGGTCTTCAGGAAAGTGAAGTTTTGTGATTAATCCTTGGGAATATTGGTGATCACCAACAGCGGTGTCTACATGGGCATCGCTATTCATCACGATGCAAGCGCCGTATTTCTTGCAGAAGGTAAGCATTTTTGTATCATTGTCCCAAGCGTTTAAACGGTGTGAATCAGGACGCAAGGAACTATTGTTAAGTTCTAATAACACATGATGTTCTTTCGCGGCGAGTACAATCGCTTCATAATCAAGTGGATAATAGCCATCGTCAGGGTGACCAATGATGTTGACATAGGGATTTTTGATTGCGCCGATGATCGCAGCGGTGTTTTCAGTAATTGTGCCTGGATCGATGCATACATCATGCATACTGGCAATCGCATAATCAAGTTTTCCTAGCTTTTCTTCAGGGAGATCTATTGTGCCGTTGTAGTCCATAATATTTAGTTCTGAACCCAATAATAATTCAACACCATAAGCGTTTCTGTCTACTGCGCGGAGATTGCCAAAGTAAAATTCATGACAAGTTCCTGGCATGGAAGGCGCATGCTCAGTAATACCTAATAATTCAAGTCCTTTATCAGCAGCAGACAATGCCATTTCTTTTAATGTGTTATACGCATGACCACTCACGATGGTGTGAGTGTGCACGTCTAAAATATCTTTCAATATAAAACCTGCTTTCATGTTTCAATATGTTTTAATTGTATACCAATTTGGGAGGAAAGTGAAGTTCAGGAGGTATGATTTCCTATTTTGAGTATATTCTGAAATTTTGTCACGGAATTTTTTGTGCTTTGTGCTTTCTTTTGAAACAACGTTCCTAAAGAGAGCAAGTCTATTGAAGGTTATCGAGATGTTTGGTATATTCTAATCAGCTTAAAGAGCAGATCTTATTCGAAAGTGCGCAAATAAAACGATTAATAGTTTATAGGAGAATAAGGGGGAGACGACAGTGGGCAAGTTACAAGATAGTTTTGATAAATTCATAGAGTACATTGTGCGATTTGCTGAAATAAAGGCAGTTATCGCATTAAAAGATGGTTTTATTCTCACATTACCAATTACCTTGGTAGGTTCGGTTTTTTTATTAATTATGTGTTTCCCGATTAATGGTTATAGTGATTTCATGGCAGGCGTATTTGGGAAAGGATGGGATGCACCTTTGCAGCAGGTCTCTGATGCAACATTTGGAGTGTTGGCCCTCTTTTCAGTACTGGGGATTGCTTATAAGTATGCAGAGAGCGAAGAATGTGATGGTATTACCTGCGCGCTTCTCGCACTTGGATCCTTCTTTATCATTACGAAAGCTTCAGTGATTGCAAAAAGTGGTGAAATTGTTGGGGGTGTCATTCCTCGTGCCTGGGTTGGCGGTAATGGTATGATTAGTTCTATCGTTATTGGGCTTGTTGTTGGTTATATCTTTTGTTATTTTGCCAAACGAGGGATTGGTATTAAGATGCCAGCTGGTGTTCCCGATGGGGTAGCGAAAGCGTTTGCAGCATTATTGCCGGGGGCAGTTGTATTCACGCTATCTGCCGTCGTATATTTTATTTGTGATAAACTTGCCGGGCAAACCTTTACCGAAGTTATTTTTACAGGACTACAAACTCCGTTACAAAATTTATCCGATACATTAATCGGTGGTGCGATTCTTTCAATTCTTATGTGTGTGTTGTTTTGGGCAGGCATTCATGGGCCCAATATCGTTGGTGGGGTAATGAATCCAGTGCTTACAGCAAATGCAATTGACAATCAGCATTTAATTGATGCAGGAATAAGCCTTTTAGGTAATGAACAAGCAAAAATTATCACCATTCAAGTAACGGATGTATTTATCAAACTTGGTGGGTGTGGTGCAACATTAGGTTTTCTTATTGCAATGATTATATTTGCAAGGTCAGCACAGTTTAAACAGATGTCTAAACTCGCCCTTATACCAGGTCTATTTAATATCAATGAACCGATTATTTTTGGGTTACCAATCGTATTCAATCCTTATTTTATCGTTCCATTTATTGGAGCCCAGCTTGTTGCTTTATTTATCACGTACATATCCATCGCAATCGGCTTTATGACACCATTTGGTGCGGTGCAGGTTCCATGGACGACGCCACCGCTTATTTCAGGGTTGCTTTTAGCGGGATGGCAAGGATTGGTAGTGCAGATCGTTATTGTAGCCGCGTCTGTAGCGATATATCTTCCCTTCATGAAAGTGCAAGATAAAGTCTTCGTAAAGGATGAAGAAGATGCAAAGCAGGCAGCATGATGAGTAGAAATATAAAAGCATAAAAAAGGGGGGCAATTTAAAATGAAGAAAATCGTATTATTATGTGCAGCAGGTATGTCAACCAGTATGTTGGTAACAAAAATGAGAGAAGAAGCAGTAAAGATAGACTATGATTGTGATATCAACGCATATCCAATGAGTGAAGCTGCTACTGTTGGTAAAAATGCAGACATTATTTTGCTTGGACCACAAGTTCGTTTCAATTTAAATAAAGTAAAAGGTCTTTGCCCCAATACAATCGTTGAGGCAATTGATATGCGTACATATGGCAGAATGGATGGAAAGGCTGTTGTCGATTTTGCGAAAAGTAAAATTGGTGACTAAGGAGGAGTTAAAAAATGGATGAAGCATTGGCTATGGTTGCGTTTCAGATTATTTCTGCTGTGGGAGCGGCAAGAAGTTGCTATATCGAAGCGATTCAATTTGCAAAATTAAGTGATTTTGCAAAATCAGAGCAATCCATAAAAGATGGTGACGAAGCTTTCTTAGAAGGACATAAATCACATGCTGAGTTAATTCAGCAGGAAGCTGCTGGCGAGGGTAAAGGGATAACCTTGCTTTTGCTTCATGCGGAAGATCAGTTGATGAGTGCCGAAGGTTTTAAAATTGTAGCGCTGGAATTTATTGATGTTTATAAAAAATTTGAGGATATAAAATAAAACCGGGAGATTTGTTCCTCATGAGACTAGTTAACATAATTAAGAATTTAAAATATAGAGAAAATAATTGGGGGCATATATAATGGCATTTGCAAAAGATTTCTTGTGGGGTGGCGCAGTAGCTGCACATCAATTAGAAGGTGGCTGGAATAAAGGCGGCAAAGGTGTAAGTGTAGCAGACGTCATGACAGCTGGTGAATATGGCAAAGCGCGACAAATTACCGATGGCGTTATTGAAGGATTAAATTATCCAAATCATGAAGCGATTGACTTCTATTCGAAATATAAAGAAGATATCGCATTATTTGGCGAAATGGGCTTTAAATGTTTCCGTACAAGCATTGCGTGGACACGTATTTTCCCCAATGGTGATGATTTAGAAGCAAATGAAGAAGGCTTAAAATTTTATGATGATCTATTTGATGAATGCTTAAAATATGGCATTGAACCAGTGGTTACACTTTCACATTTTGAAATGCCATATCATCTGGTAAAAGAATATGGTGCATGGCGCAACCGTAAATTGATTGAGTTCTTTGTACGTTTTGCC
>JARBTT010000235.1 GCA_029240055.1 Anaerosinus sp. | reverse complement strand
AATGTTGCTGTTTTGCCTAGCTATAGAAAGCTTGGCATCGGAAAATGTATGATGCGGAAAGCTTTAGATATTGCTAAGGCAAAGGGCGCACTTTCCATGACGCTTGAAGTCAGACCTTCAAATGTAGCAGCGCTGGTATTATATAAAAATCTAGGGTTTGAAAATGCGGGGTTAAGAAAAAAATATTATGAAGATACCCAGGAAGATGCAATTATTATGTGGCTTCGTGAACTACAAATAGGCAAAAAAAAATAGGCCGCTTTCGCAGGCCTTAGGGTGATTGGTAATATACTATATGTTATCACAATCAATTTGGTTACTTAGATAATGGAGGTAGTAGATTGGATATAGAAACAAATAAGGAAAAACCATGTTTAACATTAGCGATTGAAACAAGTTGTGACGAAACATCCGCGGCAATCATTGCCGATGGCCGTACTGTTCTAGCAAATATCATTTCAACACAAATTCCTGTTCATCAAAAATTTGGTGGTGTTGTGCCTGAAATCGCGTCTCGTAAACATATTGAAAATGTGATTCCTGTTATTGATGAATGCTTGAAGCAAGCCAACGTAAAGTTAACGGAGATTTCCCATATTGGTGTCACGTATGGTCCGGGCTTAGTTGGGGCATTATTGGTAGGGGTAGCAGCGGCGAAAGCCTTGGCTTATACTTTAGATGTTCCGCTAATTGGGGTCAACCATTTAGAAGGACATATCTTTGCCAATTTTTTGGCCAATCCTGACCTAGAACCACCATTTATAGCTTTAGTAGTATCTGGTGGGCATACATCACTTGTTCATGTAAAGGGATATAACGAGTTTCAACTTCTTGGGCAAACCCGTGACGATGCAGCAGGTGAGGCTTTTGATAAAGTAGCTCGGGTTATGGGACTCCCTTACCCTGGTGGGCCACAAATTGATAAATTAGCACTGCAAGGTAACCCCGAGGCAATTGTTTTTCCTAAGGCACTAAATGAAAAAGGAAATTTTGAATTTAGTTTCAGTGGATTGAAATCTGCCGTACTTAACTATATTAATAGTGCCAAGCAAAAAGGAGAGGTAATTAATAATGCTGATGTGGCAGCGAGTTTCCAAAAAGCAGTTGTCGATGTACTTACGGATAAAGCCTTGTCTGCAGTGAAGAAAATAAAGGTAAATACACTAGTACTAGCTGGTGGGGTAGCGGCAAACAGTGCACTTAATGCAAAATTTACTGCCAATTGTGAAAAAGAAGGAATCAAATTTTATCATCCCAACATCATTTTATGTACGGATAATGCGGCAATGATTGCTTGTCGAGCATATTATCAAAGTAGGGCAGGCCTTTACTCCGACCTTTATTTGAATGCAGTGCCAAGTTTGAAATTAACCAACTTATAAAAGGTATTTATGGAGTGTACGATAATTATAACATAAGGCGTTTTTAGTATAGATCAATTTTGTACTTTGTATATTTTATAAATTTATAAGATTCCCAGAGGATTTCACAAAATTAAGTTGAAGTTTATATTTTATGTTGATTGATTGGGAGGGTTTTTTTCTAATATGGGATTTCTTTTAGATAAATGTCGGCAAATGACAAATTTATCTACCGTACAAATTGATATTTTAGATAAACTTAGTAGAAGTTTTCCTCTAGTATCAGATTTATCACATGCACATTTAACGGTGTATGCAAAAGTGGCAGATAAAGATGAAATTGTTGTAATCGCACAAATTGAACCGAATACTAGCTTTAGTCAATACAGGCCTAGTATCCTTGGAACCACTGTACGCACGGCTGAAGAACCTTTGGTGTGGCGTACCATGACAACAGGTGAAGCGATTAAGGGAAAGCGTGAATGGGCTTGGGGCTTTATGTTATTAGATATGTATACCTTTGCAATCTATGATCATGACGGGCAGATCATTGCCAGTGTAAGTTTTGAAACGAATTCAGAGGAATTGCGTATTGAAGGGTATGACTATTTATTAGAAACTGCATATAAACTGTTATTGAATGTAAAACTACCAATAGATACAGAACTATATCGGCCTTTATCAGCGAGTGATGGGATTATTATTACCGATAAGCGTAGCAAAATAGTTTTTGCCAACACTGCGGCAAGTAGTATTTACAAAGTGCTGGGCGTTGGTAAAATGGTTGGTCATCATATTTTTGATCGCCAGATTACGATGCATATTACAAAAGAAACAACCGTGAGCCAAAGACCCTATGAGAAAGAAATAGAAGCGGGAAATTTGGTCTTAGTTCAACGGAATATTCCTTTAATGAAAAATGATCAATTGGTGAGAACCGTTATTGTTGTTTCTGATGTTACAGAGTTAAAGAAAAAAGAAAAAGAATTGCTAATTAAATCTGCTGTTATTCAAGAAATTCATCATAGAGTCAAAAATAACTTGCAAACGATTGCAAGTTTATTACGTTTACAATCAAGGCGTACCAATTCTGAAGAGGTTAAAGCAGCATTGCGCGAAAGTGTGAATCGAATCCTTAGTATTTCGGTAGTGCACGAATTTTTATCACAACAAGATGCGGAAATTATTGATGTGGTTGAAGTTGCAAAAAATATTTTAGATTTGGTTATTCAGAATATGTTAGAACCTGATTTTACACTCGAAACTAAATTTAGAGGCGAGACGATCATCTTGCCATCAGAGCATGCCAGCAGTTTGGCGTTGGTTGTGAATGAATTGATTCAAAACTCCATTGAACATGGGTTTATTGGTTTAAAACAAGGCGTTATTGGTTTGGATATTACAACCAATAAGGATAATTACCTAATTGATCTTTACGATAATGGGACTGGGATGCCTGAAAACTTTAAACCGCAGGCGTCAAAAAGTTTGGGATTGCAAATTGTTAGGACGTTGATTGAAGATGATCTTAACGGAACTTTTGAATTGTATAACGATCATGGGACGCATGCCAAAATAAATATTCCCCGTAAAGTGGAGGGAGGAAATAGTAGATGAGAGCTTTGAAAATTGTAATTGCTGATAATGAGTCTATCATTCGAATGGACTTAAAAGAGATTTTAGAAGAAGCTGGTCATGAAGTTGTTGGCGAAGCAACGGATGGTGCAAAAGCGATTGATTTAACACGCAAATTTAAACCAGATCTGGTTATTATGGATATTAAGATGCCAGAGATGGATGGCATTGCAGCTGCTAAGGTTATTTCTAATGATAAAATTGCCCCGGTTCTGCTCCTCACGGCATTTAGTCAAAAAGAAATCGTCGATAAAGCAAAAGACTCTGGCGTACTTGCTTATTTAGTAAAGCCAGTGAAAGAAAGCAATTTATTTCCAGCAATGGAAATTGCCATGTCGCGGTTTGAAGAGATTAAACAATTGGAACATGAACTAGACGACGTGAAAAATTCCCTGGAGATGCGGAAGATTCTGGACCGTGCGAAAGGTATTTTAATGGATGCCTATAGCTTAAATGAAAGTGAAGCATATCGGAGAATTCAACAATATAGCATGGCAAAACGTAAGACAATTAAAGAAGTTGCTCAAGCAATTATAGATTCTGTTTTAAAAAATAAATA
>JARBTT010000234.1 GCA_029240055.1 Anaerosinus sp. | reverse complement strand
AGTAAGGCCGCTGAGGCAGATGGCTTTTTGTTCGGCTCGCCAGTACATTTTGCTTCTGCTACTGGAAAATTAACCTCCTTTATGGATAGGGCATTCTTTGTCAACATGTGGAGCGGTAATTTAGCCTACAAACCTGTGGCGGCAGTTGTAAGCGCTCGCCGTGGTGGTAACACGGCTACATTAGACCAGATCAACAAATATTTTACAATGAGCAATATGCCTATTGTATCATCGCAATATTGGAATATGGTACATGGAAATACTCCAGAAGAGGTACAGCAGGACTTGGAAGGTATGCAAACATTGCGTACTCTAGGTAATAATATGGCATGGTTACTGAAATCTATTGAGGCAGGAAAAGCTGCGGGCTTGCCATTACCCAAAAAAGAAGAACCTGTAATGACCAACTTCATTCGGTAAAAAAAATGGGTGTGTCATTTTTGTCTTAATATTTCACAATCCAGACAAAAACGGCGCACCCCAGCGATTTTTTAAATCACTAGGGTGCGCCGTTCCTTCTAACTCCGCATTGGTGACCAAGTCAACGTCTCCATAACCAGCCAGACTGCATCGGAAAAACCTTGCCGATAATATACGTCCATTCCGCTCAGCATCATACAATTATATTCATCATCAAGTTGTTCCAAGCTTTCCTGCATCTCCAAGGGCAATGGACTCTTGATTTTTTTCTGATACTCAAGGACTTTGTTATTGGCATGATAATACTCACTAGAATGTTTCTCTAAATGTAAACCGACCAAATTTTCATGCTCCATCATGGCAGCCAACGAATCAAATACACTCTTTATCATAATAAATATCCCCCATCAATCATCCTAAGACTCCCTTGGGATATTTATATTGCAGGATACGTAGACGATGCGTTTTTGTTTCAGGTGGGCGAAGTTCTCTAGGACAACTTTGTCGCAACCTGCGCGTGGTGAGTCTACGATGATGACGTCTGGGCGGACGCCTATATTATAGACAAGAAGAACCGTCACCTTGTATTTTATGCTTTTAGAAAATAATTAGCTTCATAATCCATAGCCACGCCATATTCGTTCAATACCTTGCCTTGGTGATGCTTTCCATTAGTTAAAAGGTCAACAATGATCTTGCCACCTTGCGGAAGAGTCTTCATGAATGGTCCTGTCTTATTTCCGTTCAAGTCAGTAGTAATCCCGCCCGGCATCACACCAAATATTTCAACTGAGATATTATTTTTTGTATAGTATGCGCCAAAAGCCGCAATCATTGAGTTTAATGGCGCTTTACTAGTCATATAAGCGAAAGGTGCAAAGAAGTCATTGGCAACTGTTGGGATGCTCAAATTCAAGATACGCCCATTATTAGCCGCTAATATGGGTGTAAAGGCTTTAATCATTTCAAAGTTTCCAAAGAAATTCACATCAAAAACTTCCCGTAATTCAACGGAAGTGAAATCTAAAGCACCCTTATGCATGTCACCGGGGATACCGGCATTGTTAATCAAAACATTCAAGTCAGCATGATTGGCTTTAATATATTTCGCAGCAGCATGAATAGTTGACACATCATTCAAATCTACTTTGATCCATTCCGCATTGACACCACCTACTTTGAGTTCCTCCACGGCTGCTAAGCCACGTTCTTCACTACGTGCTCCCAATAAGATTGACCAACCTTGTTGACCTAATTGGCGGGCAGTTTCAAAACCAATCCCTTTATTCGCACCGGAAATTAATACTTTATTTGTCATAATAACTCTCCTTTAAGCATTTATTAATCACTGAATATAACTATATTGTGATTTATACTGATGATAACACTTCGAGTTAACTCTAAGTCAAGCTAATTTTTAATAACATGTAAAGGAGAGTTCAAATTTGAGTTACACCATTAATCAAGTCTTCTCTCACACCTTAAAAATAATACTTTGATGAATTCCTGTTACTCTGGCAATCTGACGTTGTGTTACTCCTTCTATTCCTTTGATTTGTCTAATTATTTCATTACGTTTATCTATTTCCAGACTTTGCAAGGATACAATTGATTGCCTATTTAGGGGAAAGAAGGGTCAGGCTTGAGTCAATTTATAATTAACTCAAGCCTGACCCCAACTTTTCCTTGCTCTATTTTCTTGACAAAGGAATTTTGCTTTCACATGGAACACCAGTTTGACACTTTCCACACCCGTATCTAGGTGCATACTTTTCAGCTGTTTTGCTTAAAAATTCACAACAAGCAATATGATCTTTTCCCTTTATCAGCGAAATTGCCCCAGCAGGACACTTTGCTGCACAAGCACCACATAAGGTGCAATATTCGTAAGTTCCCTGATAATTTCTTATATCAGATGTCAATTCTAAATCAGTAATCATACTGGTAAATCTCCCGGCCATCCCTTTTAGCGTAATTAATCCTTTTGAAAGTCCAAAAGTACCTAGACCACAAATGAAAGCAACATGCCGCTCCGACCAATTGCTGGTAAAAGATGACTTTGGATGTTCTGTCGCGGAATTGAAGGCAAATTTTGACCAAAATCTATCATCAAGCGATGGAGCTATACTTTTATACCCTGCATTCTGCAATATCGATTGCATATACATAATAAACTTATGAATAAACACCTCCCCTTCAATACGAGCATGCAGCCATTCGTCTGAAGGCCAAACTTTGTCTTTATTATTGGTAATTTTAACTTTTCTGCTTAACGGGAAGAAAAAAGAAATCACGCTTTTGGCCTCAGGTAGCCATTGTTGTGGCAATAAAAAATGTTCACCAATCGCGGTGCTTTTTTTCAATTCATTAAAGTAATGATCCGTAGCTAAACCAACACCACAAATCGGCGCCTCAAACATTTTCAAACCAGCTGCACGCGGCGTAATGGCAATTTTCTCTGACACATAATTGTATTCTGATGCTTCCACAAATTTTGCCGCAATGGTACAAATATCTGTCTTATTCATCATATCACCCTATTTTCTATATTTTAATCATTTGCCTTTGCAACGATACCATATATATAGTTTACTTTACTTTTTATACAAAGTGGCAATTCTCCTTTATCCCAAATTTATATGCAAGAAACTAGAAACTAGAAACAGAAACCTGCTAATAAAAACTATTGATTTTTATTAGCAGGTTTCTTTACTCATTTAGGATCTATCATATTACTTACTATTTCATAAACTATTGGAAATTTAGAAAAACCGTTTCAATCTAAAAAATGTCCTCGATCACAAAGTTGATAAAATTTTGCATCTAGGTTATCTGCTAAATTCAGTTGGAACAAATTCATCATTTCTAGTAGTAACTACAACGCATGAAGACGCAGACTCAATAAAATTCCAATTTCGAGTATTATTTTCTCTTTCTTATCACAGTAACTGTTTCCCCACCGATTCCCCAATTATCAGTATCAACCTCATCAATCACGACAACCGTGGTTTTTGGATTTTTTCCTAGTACATCTACCAAGAGCTGCGTCGCTCCTTGAATCAATTGTGCTTTTTGTTCAGCCGTTGCTCCTTCTTTGGTAATCTTTATGTTTACGTATGGCATTCGTTTTCACCTACTTTCTTCTTATTTT
>JARBTT010000233.1 GCA_029240055.1 Anaerosinus sp. | reverse complement strand
ATGGCCTTGCTCGCGATTGAGTTCAAAAACTTCCCTTGTACGGGGCGACAGTTTGCTCTTTTCGCGTTCAATCATAGCGGCCAGTTCTTTTTCCAGCAGGAAGTCATCGGTATAGCAGATACCCTGCTCCACGAAAGATAAGATATCCTCCCGATATTTTTTCACCACCTCTTGATGGCAGAAATAGTCCAGTATTTTATTGCGGATGGATTTGATCAGATACGACTCAAGTGATTGGCTAATTTCAATGGATGCTCTTTTATTCCAGAGGATGAGGAAAACGTCCTGAACGATATCCTTGCTAAGTTCGCTGTCCTGGGTCATTCGGTAAGCATGCCGAAACAACAGTTCTTTATAACGATCAAACAATTCTTTATACGCTAGCTCATCACTAACTTTTACAAGCTGAAGAAGACTAATTGCGTTTAAATTGTGATAATCGTACTGCACTTGATTGCCAAATTGATAATAGTTTGTAGAGCTAATTTAGGACATTGTTTTCAAAAATAAAAAACAATGTGTTACAGTGTATTTCCTATTTCATATTTACTTCTTTCTTTTCGACCGTCAGATTTAATTAGCGCATTCTTAAAAATATGACCCTTTGATACCTAAGCAGCGTCTTTGCGGCAAAAAAAAGCTTGAAGGCGAGGGATTCCAAGCTTTTTAGCTTAAACAGTGATTAACTAAATAACCTAAATTATGAGCTTAAAATCTCGCTATTTTATGTCTAGATAACTTAATGACAAATAAAATCTTGTTTCAGATTATAGTTTAGTGTTACTTTTGCTTTTCTTTTTTCGCTTATACCAGATTAAAAATCCCGTCACCGGCAGAGAAGCAGAAAGTAATGAGGCGATAAAGACGATAATTTTTCCGGGTATCCCAAGGATCAAGCCGAGGTGAATATCATAATTCAGATCTTCAAATTTTTGTGCGCTGTCTTTATCTGAGAAGCTGACCCTGCCAACAATTTTTCCGGTGTATTTATTTGCTGTAAAAACAATTGACTGATGACTTTTATCGAAAATGGCTACAGTGGTTATATGGGGATTGTCAGCAGATTTTGGGAAATAGAATGCATAGCCTTTTGCTAAGCTTGTTTCACGTGTTACTTGGCAATAAAGTTCTTCTAAAGGATCAGCTGTCTCTGGATTTTTCGCAGCGACATTTTGTGGTAAGGATAATTCTTTAGCACCTTGTTCGGATAAAACAGATTGAATAGCCTTATTCAGCCATGGGAATGCCCATACCATCCCTGTAAATGCTAAGGTCACACCGATACTGACTAAATAAAAACCAAGGATACTATGAAGGTCGTAGATTTTTCTTCTGATCCCGGTTGTGCTTTTCCACTTGAAAGCAAATCTTTTCTTAGCTGTCGTCTTATTTTTTGGCCACCAAAGGAAAAGTCCGCTTACTAAAGATAGAAAATACAATAGCGTCGCTATCCCAACAATGGGTTGACCGATAGATGTTTTTAGCAATAGACTCCAATGAAGGTATAGAATTACCCTGAAAAATGAGAATTCAGAATTTTCCAAGCCTAAAATCTTATTGGAATAGGGGTTTACAAAGACTGACTCATAGTATGATTTTTCATTCCAGTACCAGATCCCGTCATTTTCATCTTCTTGAAATGTTCTAAACCGCCAAGCTTGCTGTGGATCAGCGGATATTTCCAACGAAGATATCTGCTTTTTTTTACCTAAATACCTTTGGACATTTCCCGCTATTTGAGAAAGAGGAAACCTTTGCGTATTAGTTTCAATTCGATTTTCTCTATTGAGGAGATGCTGTATTTCTTTCTCGAAAGCGAGAATACAGCCGGTGACACCAAGAATAAAAATGATAGGCCCCGAAATTAACCCCATCCATAAATGCAATTTTCTGATTATCTTTTTTTTACCAGCCATAATGAATATATGGTGGGATGATGATAATAACCCCACCATTTTTGTCAAATTTTAAAATCGAAACGATAAACTGGCCGCATAACTTGCTGGAGCCTGTACATTTCCCCAATTATCCCAGTAGATTTTATTAAAGATATTGTTGGCTTTGACTTGAATTCCCCATGCTTGTCTATTGTAAAATAACGTTGCATTAGCCAAAGTATATGATGGGATAAAAAATACATTATTACTTGCCCGGTACATTTTATCCACATAATTAACTCCAAAACCTACTCCAAGGCCTTTAGCTCTTTGTTGTAAAGTATAAGAGGCCCAAAAATTAGCGACATTTTCAGGAGCATTTGCGGATTTATTACCGTCGATACCGGCAGCAGGATCAGCTTTGATAATGCGGTTGTCATTGTAGGCATAGCCTGCCACAATGTTGAGTCCGGAAATAGGCTGGGAGATAAATTCCAGATCTATTCCTTTACTCACTTGTTGGCCATCCTGTATCGTAAACATGTTTTCGTCCACCCGTGTAGCGTTATTTATTTTAATGTAATAATAGCTTGCTGTAAAGGTTATTTTCTTTTTCAGTAATTCAGCTTTTACTCCACCTTCCGCCTGGTTCGCATAAATAGGGTCGAGAACAGATCGACTTCCGTCAGGCTGTAGGATCGGAGCAATATTTTGAAACCCGCTCATGTAATTTCCAAACAGCGAAAATTGCTGCGGTACTAACTGGTAGACCAAACCAAATTTTGGTGCAAGAGCTGTTTGTTTGAAGCTTTTGTCTTCGTCATCAATGGCAGCACGGCTGAATCTATCCAGACGCAGCGAAACCATTGCTGAAAGCTTCGGTAATAGGTCGATCACATCTGAAGCATATGCACTCGTCGTATTTTGTGTCGGTGTTGGATAGGGCTCAAATGACATCTTCGCATCGATTGCCTGTCTCGTGACTGGCTGAAACTTATTCGTTATGTCGATCTGATCTATCTGCTGAACATCGGCAAATAAAAAATTAGAAGAATAATTTCGGAAATTTGCGCCCACCAAAATGTTGTGTTTAACAGCTCCAGTATAGAAGTGACCGTTAAAATTTTGTTGTACGTTGGTGTAGCCATTGTATACAGGCCCGTATACTGAAGAAAGCCTAACAGCTGTTGTCGGCGAAGTCCACATAACCGGACGTTGATAGCTTCGCTCCACATTTTCGGATACGTAAGAAAATAAAGTTGTCGATTTAAAGTTCTCGGAAAGTTGGTAATTCACCTCTGCAAACATCCGTGTCGCATAATTCTTTACATCGACATTATCGTGGTATAGGGCTGTATTTCGGTCTAGTTGTATGTCACTAGGTTGTTTAATATCGGCAGATCGGATAACGGAGTTCATGGGTTGTGTATTGTTGACCTGTAATATCTCTGCGTCGGCCTGGATAGACAGGCGGTCATTCACGCGGTAACTTAGACTTGGTGCGACTAAAAATGTATTGTTGAATCCATAATCCAAGAAACTGCGTTCACGATGTAAAGCTCCATTTACTCTAAAAAGAACCCGCTTTGCACTGTCCAAAGGGCTGTTCAGATCAACTGTCAATCTATTGAGGCCAAAACTACCATTCGTATAGGCCACCTCTGTTCTTTTTACTTCAAGGGGCTTTTTGGTGACCAGACTTACTATCCCGCCAA
>JARBTT010000047.1 GCA_029240055.1 Anaerosinus sp. | reverse complement strand
TCTACATATCCAGCAGCTTTACTTTTTTGCTGTTCAAACGCTGTGGTTTTTACATCCAGCAAATTAATTTTTTTCTGAACACTGTCTACTTCCGCAGAAAATCCAGCCACGATGTAAAGTTGCTGTGCACAATCATAACTATATTTTGCATCGTTAAATTGTAGTTGAGCGGCTTGTATATCGCCCTCTTTTTCCGCTTCTACAGCACGACGCTGCAGATCAAGTTTCTCGGTGTTTTTCTTGCGTTCACTTATATTGTCAATTTTCTTTTGTAATAACGCAGTTTTTTCCACTTTCCCACCTTCGTTATACAAGCCCATTGCCAAACCATACATATCTAGCCCACCTGCTAAGTCCGACTCACTGACAAGTTGATCGCCTTGCTGTTCATACTTGTTGGCTTCAGAAATTAAGTTATTCATCAAATCAGCTTTTTCTGCAGCAGTCATACGATCTTCAATCGCACTAATTTTCTTTTGCACACCGGGAGCTTTATCCGATTTGCCGCTCTGATCATACATCCCCTCAGCAATACTTAGCATTGTAATGGCGCCTTGATAGTCACCTTTCTGTGCCAGCCTATCTCCCTGCTGTTCATAGGTCGCAGCTTCTTGTTCTTTGGCCTTTTGCCCTTCATCTATTAATTTTTTTCCTTCTTCGCCTAATTGCGTGTCTATTTGGGCTATCTTTTCCGTTGCTTCTTTACGTCCATCATTATAAAAAATCCGGTTCGAGATGACTTTGGCTTCCAGATAGTCTTTGCGAGCTCCTTCATAATTTTTGCGTTCCAGTTTTTGATCCCCACTCTGGAGCAGCTCAATAATCTCCATATAATCGTTGGTCAAACGCAGTTGCTTAAGTATATAGCCTTCGCCTAGCTGATCGGCTAAATAAGAGTTTTCTAGTGCCGCCCGATAAAAATCCGCTGCTTTCGCTAGGTCTTTTTGCTGCAATGCCATATCCCCCGCCATAATCAAACCGGCAGTTTTATACCATTTTTCTATATCTTTTTGCTCATTGCCCAATTTCAATTTTTGGGCAATATCCAAGGCTGCCTTGTATTCTTCAGTCGCCCTAGCATAATTTCCCTGCTCGCACAAGATTTGTGCTTGGCTAATGTGCCCCCCCATATCGGCTAGCTGATCGCTCCTATTCGCCTGACTTATATGGATATAAATGAATAGACCAATTATGATGATCAGTATTGGAATAGCCGCTATCAGTATTTTTTTAATCAACGCCTTGCGTTTACCTGGATCAATATATACTTTGTCAACGAAAATAGCCACCAAAGTATAGTTCGCCAAATTTTCAGGTTGCCGTGCCATCAGCAAATCTTCTACATTATCGAGTGCCTCCTGAGGGTCTTTGGTATCCTTGATCGCATCTGCCATCTCACCCTGATCTACATTTTCCCATATTCCTCTTGTCAGCAGGGCAATGGTATCCCCATCTGCTAATTTAATCCGTGAAGATACTTCTGGATTAAACCCATTTGGTTGGCCCAGATAGCAATGTAGGTTATGCCGTTCCAGATGGGCAGATATTTTGTCTACTGAGATTCTGCCTTCACTAACAAGTTCTTCACTCAGGGAGTGATCCACACTCTTATGAATGAGGGTGCCTTCCCGATAAAGATACATCCTGGCATTTCCTGCTAAACCATATACGATACTGGCATAATCGCTGACTACTACCGTAACTGAAGCCTTTAGACGCATAACTTTACTCTGCTCTAATAGTTCCCGGTTAGCTTCTTTAAACCAAGCTTTTATGTCACTTTTTTTCATTGATGGGTTATCGGTAAACTGCCTAATTATACTAGTAACCGCTATTTTAGCGCTTTCCAATTCTAGATCATCATCAATCCCATCAGCAATGGCATAACAGGCAAAATCATCCAATTCTACAAAGGCAAAATAGTCTTTATTTTGTAGAAAGCTACCTCCTTCAGATAAAAAGGCTGTTTTAAATTTAGCATTGATTTTTTTCATGAATGCAGCTCCTCCACAAGTTATCTTCGGGTATATTTTAAAACAAACAAACTGGCATTTTCTTTGTTTTGCACAGTTTCTTTGTTAAATTTCTCTATAATTCTTTCTGCTATTTTTTTGCTGGGACTAGAACTAGCTAACTGATCTTCTAGCTCAACCCAGGAAAGACAGTTATACAATCCCTGATTCATGACCACAATGATATCACCCTGTACAAGTTTGATACCATCTGTACCCATTTCCACATTTTTGAAACCATCCCGGCCAATATAGTTACTTCGCTTTTTTTTCTGACTAATCGCTAATGCCTGTTCTATGTCTAAGCGTCCTTGGGCAAAACCTTTAGCTGCCGCGGTTTGCATGGTATGTCCGTCATTTACGGCAATCAATTCTCTACGCCGAAATACAGTAATTTTAATGTCACCTACTGCCGCATAATACAGGAATCCTTTACTGACAAGGACAGCGGCTGCCACCGCTCCCCCTTTATTGCCCTGTAAATATTCTAATATTTTTTTATTGCTAAGATTAAATGCTTGCGTAAAAAAGTACTGCACATTGCTCATCACATCATCGGTAGTAAAAAGCTCTATACAGGTCTCTACCGTCACCTGCGCTGCCATCTTGCCTGCTCGTCCTTTTCCCATGCCGTCGGCCAACACAGCCAAAGTTCCCCATGAGGTTTCTGCTACACCAGCAGCATCTTCTTGCGTTTCTTTGTTGCCCATAGCGCATTCTTCGGCAATATCAAGCGTAGCACCAGCGGCAAACTTATTTGCCCAGTAACGCTGGCAGATTAAGAGTATTACTAGTAATATAGGTACCATAATAATCAACAGATATTGATCAGATAGCTTTGTCCATTCCATTTTTTATGCCTCTTACTCTTCATTGTTATCTTTCCATTCAAAATGTTCCCCACAAAAAGGAATAAACAAAAACTTACTCTTTCCCAATTCAATGATATCGTAAGCCACCAGTTCTTGTGGCACATATACCGCATCACCATTTAAATAGGCAAGTCCAGAAGACTCTCCTGGCAGCATTACTGCATTACGTTTTTTGGGATCATAGACTAATATGGCATGATTCCGACGGGAAACGGTATTATCACCCAAGAGTTGAATGTCCATATCATCGCCGCGACCAATAAAATTTTTGCCTGTATGTATTTTGTAATCCAAGCCACGCTGGGCACCATCAATGCATACTAACCAGCCACAAACTGGCTCAATTTCTTCATAATACAGATCTTCTTCCACTTCGGCATCTTTTATTTGTACATTTTGTCTAGCCTTCGTAGCTGTTTCAATATTGCAGTAAGGACAAACACTTCCATACCGTCTGGAACTAAACATATGTCCATTTTGGCATCTAATGAGACTCACTCTTTCTTCACTCCCTGCTTTTATTTGATCATCAGACGTGTATTCGCAATATAGATCATATCGCCTGACGCCACCTTGCACGGTCTATTGCCAGTAAGCCGATAACGCATCTGACCACCACTTTTTTTGAGGCTTACACTACTTGGCACATGTAGTCCTTCTAAATACCAGCTGTTTGCCGCAAAATTGAGAAGGGCATGTTCATCATAAATTAAAGCGTCATACATACTCTCGCTCAAGTCAATATCAACATCTTTATTTTTTTTGTTTTTACCAATCAGTAAGGATACTTTTCCTTGTATATCCCATTGTTTAATTACATTTCCATTATCATTCAGCATAAGAATCGTACTAATATTATTGCACGCAGCAACTGGCTGACAGCATCTTCTCCATAATTTTGCAGAGTAATACAAGGCGATAACGACAAATACACCCGCTACAATATTTTTTTCAATCATATCCTGATTAAAATACTGATAAGTAAAGATACATAGAACAATTGCTAAAAAAACAATGATTCCATCCAAATACTGCAGGTATTTTCTTGATAACAAGATTTGCTCCCGGAGCAAATCGAATAATCTTATTATGTTGTTCTGTCTCAAAAAACCAACCCCATCATTTCTTTTTCGGACTAAAAAAACCTTCGAAAATATGTGATGCATCTAAAGGGCCTTTCTTATTTTTCTGGCTTGCATTCGCAAACGTTTGATTTGTTTCACCTGTTTTTGGATCAAAACCAAAAAACTTTTCAAAATGCCTCCCCACATCACCAATATTAAATTCATCCGAGGAATATTGGGGGCGATCAGCTTTTGGCTTTTCAGGCTTTTGAAAATCTTTATTGCCATCCGCAGCCTGTAGTTTTGCGTTATATTTTGTCCGCGCTTCCGGGCTTCCTAGTACTGCATTGGCTTCGGTAATTTCTCTAAACCGAATTTCAGCTTCTTTATTATTGGGATTTAAATCTGGATGATATTGTTTCGACAATTTGCGGTAACTTTTTTTTATTTCTTCCTGACTTGCGTCTTGCCTTACCGCCAGGATGTCATAGTAATTTTTCATTTTCAAATTCCTTTATGGAAATATTAGATATTTTTAGAGAAGGGGGAGTGTCCCCCTTCCTCCTATTGGTTACGAATTGTAACCGCCTTCAATTTTCACATCGGGTAATTTATCTTTTTTCTGTTTGAGAACCAATTCAAAGGTGCCCGTACCTTCTGTATGTCCATAGTCCTCTGTGTAATCGACCACAAAAGCATTAGGAAAACTAAATTTCCTCACCATTTGATCTGCAGCGATTACTTCTACCGTCAATTTGCGGTAGCAATCCGCTTTTTCAGCAGGAACCAAAGACCAAGTGGACATTTTCATCGTATCATCAGCATTACCGCCATCAACAGCTGCCAATATTTTCCCACTAATCGTAATCGTTGATCCTAAATCAGTAGACCGAGCATTAGAATCATCTGGTGTATCTGTTTTAAATTGCACTGTTTTAATACTGGCCTTTTGCAAATCAATCGTTTCATTGCCTTCAATTTTTACGTTAAAACCCATTATTATCAATCCTTCCTAGCAGTATTATTTTACCGTCACGCAGAGTATCCGCCTTCAATTTTAACATCCGGCATCTTGTCTTTCTTTTGCTTCATATGTAGATAGAAGGTTCCCACGCCCTCTTCATCACCGAAGGTTTCCGTATAATCTACTACAAATGCATTTGGGAAAGAGACCTTGCGTACTACCTGATCGGCAGCAATCATCTCAACCGTAAGTTTCCGGTAGCAATCCGCTTTCTCTGCCGGCACTAGCGACCAAGTTGCAATTTTCATTGTCCCATCCGCTTCTTCACCGTCTACGGCTGCCAATATTTTACCAGTCGCAATAATAGATGTACCCAAGTCCGTTGACCGAGCATTAGAGTCGTCAGGAGTATCTGTTAAGAACTTTACAGTTTCAATACTTTTAACTCCTAAGTCGATGATTTCCTGTCCTTCAATTTTAATTTTAAATCCCATGAAAAATCCTCCTGTTTTTTAGATTTAGGTATTATATATATCAGCCTCAAGCTGTATCATTTGAGGCTGAATACCCCAAAATTCAGCTTGCTTGTAGAATTAAGCTTTGCTTGCTACACTTTTTGTAATCTCCACTTCGAGGTTCTTGATATTACCATTGAACGTAAGGTCAATATTGCATAATCCATTTTTGTCGTCAATGGTATAGTTAATATCATCACCCTCTTGCACAATCGAGTTGATATATCCACGGCCAGACAGCCATGCGCTTTTTTGGCTGCTAGGGTTTTTGCTGAAAAAATAAACAATATTATCTTGTTTAAAGTCATTACTGTTAAAACGAAGAATTCTTTCAATGTAGGTACTGACCGTGGTTTTATAAATTGCATCAAAGTCATCCCCATCACTCGCTAAGCTCCTAGCTTTATATACCGTAATTTTTTTAATATATTTACCCTGTACTTGGGCATTTTCTGAGGAAAATATAAAGCCGAAATTTCGTCTATTGATGGCGCTTTTAATATTATTCGTAAACCCAGATATTTCTTTAGCCAGTGTAGTGGTTACCCTGAGCGCATTATCAGCAGATTCAAGGTCAAATCGCACACCTGGATAAGCTTTATTGACGTTTTTAAAGGACTCCTGTAAAAACGCAGGGCATTGGCACGCTGCTACAAGGCCAGCAGCAATATAGGAACTTCCGATATATACCCCATCAATCCAGAGCTTCATAATGTTTTCTTTGTCTTTAGATAACTCGGCAGCGCCAACTTCATTGACTGTCATTTTATTATCAAGAACAACGCCTGACTTATCTTTCGGTATAATTGTAAAATTCGGTACGCAAGCAATGGCATATTCACTATAATCTTTGCGCAATAGACCTGAACATTTATCAATAAATTGATCGATGCCTGCCGTGGCAACGTAATTAAAGGTGGTTTCTTCCCGACACTCAAAGTTAAAGAAAGTCTGAATTTTATAGTCTTTTATTGCATTTAAGAGCAATACCAAGGATTCCATGGTATTGACTTCCTGCCGATCATTTGCATTCTCATTTCCCTTGAACCGTGCCCGGCTTAATTTGGCTTTAGCAGCCACTTCCATACTTACGGAAGGCACAATGCCAAACCAAATCGTATTGGTAAAATCATTTTTGGCATTTACAGTGTTAAGGAAGGTATCCAGCCGAGGAAGGTTATTACTTTTAACCGTCATATCCAATTTTGCATTGGTGATAAGCAAACTAGGCTGCATCCCCTTATTTTTCACGGCATATTGATCAAAGAACATTTTAACCCCGATAATTTTTTCCACAAGAGGTTTAACTGTTTTAATAAAATCATCTTTCGCATTCTTATAGAACTCCAGATATGTATTGTAATTTTGCACTTCTGTTGGTACATCAACTTCACTTTGAATCGTTGATGGTAATGGGCAGAATGTCCTGACAACTAGACTTTTCACATAACTGGAAGGTCCTTCTGTAACAGCCTCATAGTCTTCTTCAAAGGTTTTAATCAATCCGGTATTGGCTTTATCATCCAGTACTGCTAAAGCTGTACTTTCGTTTTTCGGGGCCTCAATGATTTTTAATTCACCATTTTCCCCCATACTGAGCACACCAATTTGTAGTAGCTCATTATTGTCTTTACCATCACCAGCACCTAACAATAACCGTGTTTTAATATCTTCAATAGCCAAAGGCAACATCGCCATAACATTGTTATAATTTTGGCTAGCTTCTTCAAACATATAGTTCAGCTTGTCACCAACATCCAGTTTTTTTGGATCGCCTTCGTCTACTGCCTCATATTGATTGAACAGGTAATGTATTTCTTTTCTAGATTGACGAATGTCATCCATAACTTTTTTAGGTGAAATCATGTCTAGCAGATTTTCAAATTTGAAATCTACATTTGGCGTTCCCTGTGCGCTTTTTGCATCAATAAGCGTTAATAGCATTTTTAAAAAGTCATTTTGTTTGGTAATAAGAATTTCAGTAATACAGTTTTCTGGAATATTTTCTGGTTTTTTTAAGGTGTACAATACTTTCTGATTTGCTGCGTTGTAAAAAGAATAAATGACGGGTGAAAATTTATCCAAGAATTCATCAAAACTCTTAACCAGCAGTGACTCATTTATTTCTTTGACTTTCTCATCACTCAGGCTTTCCAAGCCTTTCGTATCACCAATCATGGTGATAAGATCTAGTTTTTCTGGATTAAATTCCTCAAATAGGATTGTTCGGTTTGTCTGCTCAATTGTTTCCATTTTGCTAATCATCTCTCTTTTCAGTAGTTTTACTTATATGAAAACGCTAATGATTACACGTTTCAGTTGACTTAACACCTTTATAATGCAGCTCGATTTCCGCAACATTGTCAGGATAGGTTACATAGATTTTATCGCCATAGTGCAAAACATATTTTTGGTTTTTACAGACCAATGTTTGCCCCACCATAATGGTACACGCCGATTTATGAGACAATACAATCGTCTTGTCAGAGTCTGACATAAACCATACTTTTTTACCTTCTATCAAACCTTGATCGGCATTTAGTGCATGAAGTATATCAAATAAATTTATCTTCTCTTGCTGCTTATAATTCTGCAGTAGTATCGTCAGCGGCGGAATCTCTTCTTCCTCACACTGCTTCAATTTTAAATAATAGGCATTGATTTTTCCCGTAAATGCAGGTTTAGGGCGTCTTTCGCGATAATAGATCAGCGCCAACATTACAAGGACAAGAACAATTATTGCAACTTTGTCCCATTCAACAGCAGCACCGACATTCACTTCGATACTTTTTGTAGTCTCATTATAAAATTTGTTATCAATCTCGACGCTATAGGAATATGTCCCTTTATCATGAAAAACATATTGCGCTTCCCAACCATTGTCGGTAGGTTGTAATACTATTTTTGTTTCTTCTTGCGTATCCAAATTTCTAATAGTCGCATTTACTACAAACGTACTATAAAAATTTTTATCCACGATGGGCTGTCCATTATTACTGTCTACAAAATTAGCTTGCAGTTTTACCGTCTGACCGCTTTTGGGCTCACCGTCTACTTTTAATTCGCCTTTTATGTCGTAACGTAAAAGCATGCTTACTTTCACGACATCATCAGGGCTGCTTTTAAAGCGTATTTTTACGTCTTGCTGCTCGGGATGCGGAATTTTCACCGTAGAATAATATTGTGTATTATAAAAGCTAATATTTTTAGAATTATGGAATACTTGGGTGTCTTTTAGCGCTGACGATGATAAAAAGACAATATTTCCTTCTGCGACATGGCTATATGGTAGTATTACATTCAATTCTTGTGTTTCACCAGTGGCCATAACAGTTGCTATCGGAACAAATCGTGCTTTAGAGCCCGCAGCAAAGATATGATTAAAGATTTCCATCAGATCTTGAGGAATATCGGCGATATAATTAGCAGCGCCTGTCTTATCAGCAATGTCTTGTAATAACGCCACATCAACACCATTACGCCCCATGGCTACAGTATAAATCGGAACTTTTTGAGTAGCAGCCTGGGCAACAACCTCATTGATATCATTTATAGAATCAGTAGCCGTACGCTGACTTTTTGACGAGTCTATGTCGATCTCGCCATCTGTTAGCAATACGATAAAGGATTGTCTGCCTCGCTCCGCGTTATTTATAAGCTCCCAACCTTTTTTTAACCCAAGACCGATATCAGTCCTCCCAGCGCGTTCAATCAAGTCAAGGCTTTTTTTTATGTCTTCTTTTGCTTGGTCACTGCTAACCTCAGTCAACGGTTTAAACCCTTCAATGGTATCGTTATATGCTACAAAGCCAATGCGAGTTCGTTTGGAATAGCTAATATCGGTAAAAAGTTTTAGCATTTCCACGCTGATTTTATCTTTGTCTGTCTCATTCATGGAATAGCTTGTATCTATAATAAACACAACATCCATATCGTCAGGAGCATTCCATTCCTGTGCTGAAGTAACATTACCGAAAAAAGCGGAGTGACATATTAATATCACCAGAATAATAGTCCGACTTTTAAACCATTTTTTTTTGAAAATCACCCATCCTCCTTTCTGCAAAAATCTCTCCCCCTTTTTCTGTTATTTTGTACTTTCATTTATAAATATGCGATTATAGTAACATATTTTAATGGTTTTTGTCTCCAATATTGTTAACATATTTACATTTTTAGAACTATTGACCTATATTTACATTTCGGGACAAATTTCCTATTTATTGTGTGTTTGTTACATATTTCTACAATTTTAGACAAAACTATACAAGACAAAAATTCCATCAAGAATAGTAAAAGAGCAGGCATAAAGCCTACTCTTTTATTGTTTTTATAAAATTTTATCATCTACATCTATTATCAATGCAGCCTTCTTTCAAGCTATAGTAATATCCTTTTCCCACCGTTCGTCTATTAAGCTTCGTCTTCTAGTTCATCGAGTCCTTCAAATTGCATTTTATAATATTTAGCGTAAAGTCCATCTTTCGCCAATAATTCTTCATGCGAGCCACGTTCTTGAATTCCACTGTGGTTGATTACAATGATTTCATCCGCATTGCGGATGGTACTGAGTCTATGGGCAACGACAATGGTCGTGCGATCTTTTGATAGCCGTTCCAAGGAAGTCTGAATATAACGTTCACTTTCATTATCCAGTGCAGAGGTGGCTTCATCTAAAATGAGAATCTGCGGATTTTTCAAAAAGACACGGGCAATGGCAATTCTTTGTTTCTGTCCACCGGAAAGTCGTGTCCCCCGTTCACCAACATAGCTATCATAATCAGTATCCAGACTCATAATAAACTCATGGATATTAGCGTTTCTAGCAGCTTCTATAATTTCTTCATTTGTAGCCTCAGGCTTACCGTAAGCAATATTGTCGCGGATACTGCCAGCAAAGATATAAACATCCTGCTGAACGATCCCAATCGCACTACGCAATGATTTAAGCGTAACATCACGCACATCTTTGCCGTCAATCATAATGGAGCCCTCCGTCACATCATAAAAGCGTGGCAATAGTGAACATAACGTTGTCTTACCTCCACCAGAAGGGCCGACGAGTGCGACGGTTTTCCCTGCGGTAATCGCGATATCGACCTTATTTAGCACGCCAGTATTTTGATTATATCGAAAGGAAACATCTTGATAAACGATATTACCAGCAACATTGGTCAGCATAGTTGCATCCGTTTTGTCTAAAATTTCTGGTGTTGTGCCTACGACCTCCATAAAACGTTTGAACCCAGAGTAGCCTTTTTGAAATTGCTCCGTAAAATTGATTAACACATCAATCGGGTTGAGAAAAATACCGATATACAGTGCATATACAGCCAGATCAGCAACCTCCAAACTGCCCTTGGCAATAAAAAAGCCGCCACTGACGAGCACCGCCGTATATAGTAACCCCTGAAAAAAAGCATTCCCTGCATGAAAACTACCCATGATTTTATAGCTGCCTTCTTTTGAATCCAAAAACTCTAGATTACTATAACTAAACTTTTCTCGTTCTAACTCCTCATTGGCAAAAGATTTGACAACACGAATACCCGAAAGGCTATCCTGCACCTGCGAGTTAACACCGGCAATCTTTTTCCGATTATCCATGAACACTGCTTTCATTTTTCTATTTTTATAAATACTAAAAATAATCATGAACAAGGTCACAACAAAAAGAATCAAGGTCATTTTCACATTAAGCAATAGCAAAAATGCAAAAGAGCCTAAAATCTTGATCGTCGATATAAAAATATTTTCTGGCCCATGATGCGCCAATTCTGAGATATCAAACAAATCTGATACCAGCTTGGACATCATCTCGCCAGTGTTGTTATGATCATAATAAGAAAAAGAAAGTCTTTGATAGTGGTTAAACAAATCCTGGCGCATATCACTTTCCATTCTTGCCCCCATGATATGTCCCCAGGTAGTGATATAGTATTGACAAGCATAACGAACGCTGTACATAACGAGCATTCCTACACCAACGATACCAAGTACATTCATGATTTGATTTTCATCACGAGTAAAAACTCCATGCGTAAGAACAGAGAGAATTTGTGGAAATGCCAGATCGATCATTGAAACAACCAGTGCACAAAACAAATCGAAATAAAATAATCGCTGATATGGTTTATAGTATTGAATAAATTTTTTATAAATTGACATATATAATCCCTCACTTATGATAAAACTAACTTAAAAGATTTCTCCTTTACGAATGACTTTTCCTGCAATCATTCAGCATTATCATTTTTACTCTAAGCCAAAGCATAAAATATATGCAATATCCAATTTGACTTTTAGCAACACAGTGCTAAGCACTATGATATTTTCATGATTATTTCATGCGATAAAGCTGAAAATCGTAAATATTAGTACCTTTCATATTGACAATAGTATTGTAACAATTTATAATCGTTACAATACTATATCATATATTGGTGATGACGGAAAAAAGTAATTTTGTTTTCTCACACAGAGAGCTAGTGGTTGGTGCAAACTAGTTGAAAAAGCACAATGAAGTTCCTTCCCGAGCTGCGGACTGAAATTACAGTAGGTTTTGCCGTGTCGTCTACGTTACAGACATAGAGCTAATCTTATGATTAAAACTAGGGTGGTACCGCGGTGATTCGTCCCTTATCGGTACCATCTTTTATTTTTGTCTTGAGGTTAAATTTGGGTGGTACCACGATCATATCGTCCCTCTTTACGAGGGGCGTTTTTTATTTTATTGCCATTATAAAATAAAATAGATGAATACATTTTATTTACCTTAAGGAGGTTTACTTATGAATATTCCATTTTTCATCGTTTGTATCTATATTTTCCTACTCTTTGCAATCAGTTATTTTGCACAACGTCGTTCTGCGGGCAGTGCTACAAATTATATCTTAGCCGGCAGAAAGCTGACAACGCCGCTGATTACGGTGTCGATTGTCGGGCTTGCTGTTGGTGGGGCATCAACAATTGGTGTCGCTGAACAAGCTTATAAAATCGGACTCTCCGCTGGTTGGTATACAACAGCTTGGGGCGTCGGCGCGATTACAATGGGGATGCTCGTGGCAAAAAAATATCGTAAACTTAATATTACCACTATCCCCGAACTATTAGGTAGATATTATGATAAAAAGGGTATGATTGCCGGCATTGCCTGCCAGATTGTTATTCAACTCGTTATTATGTCACTACAATATCTAGCTGGTGGCAGTATTCTTTCGGCTTTAATGCCTGAAATATTTACTCTAACCACAGGTATGCTTACCAGTGCTGTCGTATTCATTAGTGTTACAATGATTGGCGGTATGTGGTCCGCTAGTCTTTCCAATATTTTAAATGTCTCACTAAAATATATCGGCATTATCTTAGCCACAATCGTCAGCGTAACCCATGCTGGCGGTCTGGCAAACATCGAATCTCAACTACCTGCGAATGTCCCTTACCTCAGTTTCTTTGATGGTGTTGGTATCACTGGCATCCTTACTTGGATGCTGGTACTAGTAACAGTTAACTTATCATTACAAAGCATCATTCAAATTTCCCTAGGTGCGAAAGACGTCCAAACAGCTCGACGTGGTTTTATCATTGGTGGCTTAATGATGCTACCGATTGGTTTTGTCAGTGCGTTATTAGGCGTGATTGCTAGGACGATGTTTCCTGATGCGAGCCCGGCGATGGCTTTGCCAATGACGATTATGTCTTTGAATCCAATTCTAGCGGGTATCACGCTTGCCGCTTTATGGGCAGCAGATGTATCAACCGCCTGTAACCTGCTCCTCAGCTCTGCAACATTGTTCTCCCAAGATATTTATAAAAAATTTATAAATCCTACTGTCAGCGATAAACAGTTTCTCTTCGTCACCAAGACAGCTGTACTATTATTGGGAGTATTAACCCTCATTTTTGCGATGACGATTAGCGGCATCATCAATACGCTGATGATTGGTCTTAGTTTAACTGCTTCCTTTAGTGTTATTGTTCTCTTCACCTTGTTTGTTCCTTCTCTTTGCCGTAAGAATGCTGCTTTTTATACAATTGTAGCTAGCTTAGTTGTTTTAGTCTTCTGGCAGACTTGTCCTTCCATTCGGATCTTCCCACACGTGATTTATCTCGAATGGATTGCTTGTGTTGGAACGTTCCTCTTAACTTATTTACTCGATTCAAAGGCAATTGCCGCCTCCGAATGTGCATAAAGTAATAAAAAACTGCAAGAGTCTTTAATGATTCTTGCAGTTTTTATTGTTTTACTCCATTAGATATAATCATCTGAGTAGAATATATTTTTATACTGTAATTTACCATCATTTTTAATACTTATTTCTTTCCAGTATTGACATATTTTAATTTGCAACTATAATGAAATAATGTTATGTTTACAACTTTACATTTTATTAAAAAGAATGCGCCTTATCTCAACACAAATATTCGTTTTTACTAGGAATCTAACCTAGTTGTCCAATTTTAGATAGTCGCCATTTCACTTTTTTATTATTAATGTAGCTTTATTGGCATATCATCTTTACTTAACAAAATATGGAGGCTACTACTATGAAATTCATTGAAAAATTAAGCAACAACATTACACGTTATTTTCCTCTATGGGTTGTTTTCTTTGCCGGGGCTGCTTTCTTCCAACCTGCTCCTTTTAAGTCGATTGGTCCCTATATTCCTTATCTTCTCGGTCTTATTATGCTTGGTATGGGGCTGACTATGTCACTGCACGACTTCAAACTAGTACTGTCTCGCCCGAAAGATGTCCTGATTGGCATTCTTTTGCGCTATATTACGATGCCATTGGTTGCCTTTCTGGTAGCTAAACTACTTGGCCTGCCACCAGCATTAGCTGCGGGACTTATCCTTGTAGGTGCATGTCCTAGTGGTACAGCGTCTAATGTGATGACCTTCATTGCCAAAGGAGATACCGCACTATCCGTCACTGTCTCTAGCTTTAATACTATTTTAGCTCCTATTCTTACCCCTTTTATCTTTTTACACCTGGCCGGAACAATGATTCCGATTCACTCTGATGCTTTACTGATCGATATTTTGAAGATTGTTTTATTCCCAGTGTTCGTAGGGATTATGTTACGAATGATTGCATCTTCGCTCGTTGATAAACTTAACAAAATTATTCCTACTTTCTCTGTTATTGCAATTATTATGATCATTACTGCCGTAGTAGCCCTTAATGCTACAAAACTTATAACCGTAGCTGGTATGGCCTTTTTAGCTGTAATACTACATAATGCCATTGGTCTTTTTCTCGGGTACACTTCCTCCCGTGCCGTAGGGATGACTGAAACAAAAGCACGTGCCATCTCTTTTGAGATCGGCATGGAAAATTCCGGTTTGGCTGTTGCTTTGGCCATGGCTCACCTTGACCCCATGGCTGCTATTCCAGGAGCAATTTTTAGTGTATGGCATAACTTCAGTGGCAGTTTACTCGCTGGTTTTTGGAGTAACCGCAAGCTAAATAAAAAGTAAGCGATTGCTATGAATACAAAAACACCTATCATGAACATTTACTTGATAGGTGTTTTTTGTATTCAACTATTAACTTCTTTAATAAAAATGGAAGGATTTTGATTTTTTTTGGCGAAGTAATAAACACAAATAAGGAAAATCTACATTATTAGGTTAATATGTTGTTAATTGTAAAGCAATCTACAACACTAATGCATTGGTGCAATATT
>JARBTT010000046.1 GCA_029240055.1 Anaerosinus sp. | reverse complement strand
TAGCGTGCGTATTCTAGTAATTGGTGGCGGTGGCCGTGAACACACCTTAGCTTGGAAGCTTTCACAAAGCAAAAATGTAGAAAAAATGTATGCGATTCCGGGCAACCCTGGTATGGAAAAAATCGCTGTATGTGATGATACGATTAGCATTTCTGATAATGATGCACTTGTTGCTTTTGCAAAAACGCATAAAATAGATTTAACGGTAGTTGGACCAGAGCTTCCACTGGCAAACGGCGTTGTCGACGCTTTTGAAGCTGCTGGCTTTAAAGCATTTGGACCAAGTAAAGTTGCTGCGGAAATTGAAGGTTCTAAAGCATTCTCAAAATGGTTGATGAAAAAATACGATATTCCTACCGCTAAATTTGAAGTATTTACGGATGCCGAAGCGGCGCGTGCCTATGTAAATGAACAAGGTGCACCAATCGTCATCAAAGCAGATGGACTCGCTGCGGGTAAAGGCGTTATCGTGGCAACTACACTGAAACAAGCAATTGAAGCGGTTGACAGCATCATGTGCGATCAAACTTTTGGTGAAGCTGGCAGTCGTGTGGTTATCGAAGAATGTTTAATTGGTGAAGAAGCATCTTTACTTACGTTCACAGATGGTGAAACCATTGTACCGATGATTTCTTCGCAAGATCATAAACGGGCCTACGATAACGATGAAGGTCCTAACACTGGGGGTATGGGGACTTATGCGCCAGCACCAGTAGCAACAAAAGAAATATTGGCACAAGTACAAAAAGAAATCTTAGTACCAACGATTAAAGCGATGGTTGCAGAAGGTCGTAAATATGTTGGCTGCTTATATGTTGGTCTTATGATTACAGCAGATGGCCCCAAAGTAATTGAGTACAATGCGCGTTTTGGTGATCCTGAAACACAAGTTGTATTGCCGTTGCTCAACGGTGATTTGGCTGAAATTATGCTTGCTTGTATTGATGGTAAGCTTGCAGATACAAAGGTAAGTTGGAAAGATGAAGCGGCAGTATGCGTGGTTATGGCAGCTGGCGGTTATCCGGCAAGTTATCAAAAAGGCGATGTGATCAACGGAATTGATGCGGCTGAAGCAGATGGTGCCGTTGTATTCCACGCTGGTACAGCAAAAACGGATGACGGTATTGTAACAAATGGTGGTCGTGTTATCGGCGTTACAGCGACGGCTAACAATATAAAACAAGCGGTTGATAATGCCTATGCGGCAGTTGGTAAAATAAGTTTTAAAGACAATCATTTTCGCAAAGATATTGCCTATCGTGCAATTGCGAGATTAAAATAAAATAGAAAAGAATCACGCGGAAGTTTAGGTTTATAAACTCCTTTGTGGTTCTTTTTTGTATCCGTTTTAAAGGTAAATAATAACTTTTTGACGAATTAAGATAAAAGATCATGAGTGTGAATGAGGAGTAGCCTATGGAACTATCAATTATTGTAATCAATATGGTGATATTACTGATCCTATTTAGTGGTTTGGGGATGACCTTGGTAGGTTTACCAGGGAATATTGTTATTTTTTGTACAACCCTTGCCTATGCTTTTTATGATAAGTTTGTTCATATTGGGATCCACGATTTGGCTTTTGTTTTAGGGGCAATTCTTATCGGGGAATTGTTTGAGACGCTAACGGCGGCGATTTGGGCGAAAAAGGAGAAAGCATCGAAATTAGCGATTTGCGTTGCAGTCATTGGCTCTATTGTAGGTGGTATCCTTGGGACGATGATCGTGCCCATCATCGGTTCGTTTATTGGAGCATTGGTGGGTGGTTTTGTTAGTAGCTATATAGCAGAATATCGTACAACGAGTAATTTTGAGCAGGCCCGGCGTGTGGCGTTAGGTGTTATGAAAGGACAGCTTATCGGCATTGTAATTAAGTTTTCAGTTGCGACGGCAGCCATTATGTATGTGCTCATTCAAATGCCATGGTAAAACTATCCGCATTTCGTAAAATTTATAGTATAATGGGATAAGGATAGAGATTATCGTATATATTACTTTTAGAAACTGATCTATAAATAAAAAAACATTAACATATTAGAGGAGGACCATGATGTCTTTAGAAATTGGTCAAATGTATCACGGTTTTAAATTAGTTGAAACAAAAAAAGTCAAAGAAATAAATTCAGTAGTCAATATGTTTTACCATGAAAAAAGTGGCGCGCGTTTGTTATTTATGGAAAATGATGATGATAATAAAGTGTTTTCCATTACCTTTCGGACGCCGCCTACCGATAGTACCGGTGTAGCACATATTGTGGAGCATTCTGTATTATGTGGTTCCAGAAAGTTCCCAATGCGTGAACCTTTTGTTGAACTTGTCAAGGGTTCATTGAATACGTACTTAAATGCGATGACATTTTCCGATAAAACGATGTATCCAGTTGCCAGTCGCAACGATAAAGATTTTCAAAATCTAATGGATGTTTATCTTGATGCAGTATTTTATCCATGTATGTATGAATGTCCAGAAATATTGATGCAAGAAGGTTGGCACTACGAAGCAGAAAATACAAGTGATGAGTTGAAATATAAAGGCGTAGTTTACAATGAAATGAAAGGTGCATTTTCCTCACCAGAGGCGCTATTAGATAAAGAAATCGTAGCTTCTTTATTTCCTGATACTACGTATGGCTTTGAGTCTGGTGGTGATCCAGAAGTTATTCCAGAATTGACACAAAAAATGTTCTTAGATTTCCATAAAAAATACTACCATCCCGCTAACAGCTATATTTATTTATATGGTGATATGGATATTTTAGAAAAACTGTCCTTTTTAAATGACGAGTATTTGAATGCTTTTGATAAGATTGCAGTAGATTCTAGTATCGAAAAACAAGCCTTATTTAACGAACAAAAAGATGTAACAGAAGTTTATCCAATTTCGCCAAATGAGCAGGCAGAGGACAAAACCTTTTTAAGCTGGAACTGCATTGTGGGAAAAGTAGAGGAAGCTGAAGTGATGCTTGCAATGCAAATTTTAGAGCACTTCTTACTTCGTACGCAAGCTGCACCACTGAAAAAAGCATTGGTTGATGCGGGAATTGGTAAAGATGTTTTAAGTTCATTTGGTGATGGGGTTTTACAACCGACCTTTAGTATTATTGCTACTGGCGCCAATGAAGTAAGCAAAGAAAAATTTGCGCGGGTAATTCGTGAAACGCTGCAACAGCTCGTAACAGAAGGTATTGATAAAAAGTTAATTGAAGCATCGATTAATTTATTAGAATTTAGGTTGCGTGAAGCGGATTTTGGTCAAAGTCCAAAAGGGTTAATCTATAATATCAAATTGCTGCATAGTTGGTTATATGATGAAAGTCCAATGCTGTATTTAGAATATGAAGAAGCTTTAAATAATGTAAAATCAGCGCTGACTACCAACTATTTTGAAAAAATCATTCAAGAGCGCTTGCTCAATAATAAGCACGTAACCTTAGTAACGTTAAAACCAAAACAAGGGTTAGCGGAAGAAAAGGCAAAAGAAGTTCGTGCGTATTTAGCTGATTATAAAGCAAAATTATCCAAAGAACAGATGGAAGAGCTGGTAGAGATGACGAAAAAATTAAAAATACGTCAAGAAACACCAGATTCTCCTGAAGTGTTGGCAACAATTCCGCTATTAGAATTAAAAGATATTGAAAAGAAATCAGAGCAATTGATTTTAACTGAAAAACAAATCAATGATACAAAAGTATTATTTCATCCAATCATAACCAATCAGATTGCTTATTTAAACATTTATTTTGACGCGGGTACGGTGCCGCAAGCTTTGTTGCCATATGCGTATTTATTGGCTGAATTACTGGGGAAAGTAGCTACAGACAAACATGAGTATAGTGAACTTGCCAATGAAATTAATATTAGCACAGGTGGAATTGGCTGCGATGTTATTGCCTATACAGAAAGTGATAGCGCCGAAGAGTATTATCCTAAATTTAAAATAAAATCAAAAGCACTTGTTAGTAAAATGCCAGAACTTTGTGGCTTGATTGCTGAAATAATTCGTACAAGTAAATTCGATGACAAGAAACGTATCAAAGAATTGATTGAACAAATAAAATCTTCACTCGAAATGTATTTGCTTCGCAATGCCCAACAAGTGGTTGCGAGTCGGGTATTATCTTATTTCTCCCCAGCGGGAAAATACAACGAACAAGGTTTACTTTCCTTCTATGAATTTGTAGCTGAACTAGATAAAAACTTTGAAACTAGATTTGTTGAATTAGGAGAAAAATTTGCACAATTAGGCATTTTGCTGTTCAATAAACATAATTTGATGGTGAGTATTACGTTAGAGGAAGAAAACTATGGAAAATTTGCGTCGGCATTTACTGAAGTTTTAAATGTTCTTACGACGAATAAGGCGCCAAAACAAAGTTATGAATTTGAAGTAAAAAAATTAAATGAAGGTTTAATGACTTCTAGTAAGATTCAATATGTTGCAAAAGGTGCGAATTTTACTAAACTTGGCTTTAAATTTAATGGTAGTTTAAAAGTGCTTGAAACGATTTTGCGTTACGATTACATGTGGAATAAGATTCGTGTGCAAGGTGGCGCATATGGCGCTTTTACACAATTTAGACGCAATGGGAATATGGTGTTTGGCTCATATCGTGATCCGAATCTAGTGGAAACGATTGATGTTTATGATCATACTGCGGATTATTTGCGTAGTTTTGAGGTAAGTGAACGCGAAATGACAAAATACATTATTGGTACGATGAGTACATTAGATACGCCACTTACCGCACAGATGAAGGGTGAGGTCGCAGCTGAATGTTATATTCGTCATATTACTGAGCAAGATATTCAAGAAGAACGTGATCAAATTTTAGCGACCCAGCAAGAAAATATCGTAGTGCTGGCAAACTTAATTGATGCCAGTATGAAAGAGAATTATCTTTGTGTGCTTGGTAATGAAGAAAAAATTAAAGATCATAAAGAAATCTTCAGTGAATTGAAAAATGTATTTGCTTAAAAAACATTAGTATGGTGAGAAGAATAGTGAGTTATTGATAGGATAATTTTATTTTCGAATATGAAAATGACTACGAAGTGAAGGTATTTGCTTCGTAGTCATTTTTTTTATCCTAGTTTTTCATTTTATTAAAACATAAAAATATAATATTTATAGGATAGAGTGATATAATGTTGCTATTGAGTTTGGAGGAGATTTTATGTTGATTGATTTACACTGTGATACAATATCGGTTTTGTTAAAGAAAGACAAAGATAGCGAATTGAAAAAAAATAACTTATGTGTTGATATTGAGAAATTAAGGCAAGGCGAATCACTCGCACAATTTTTCGCCTTGTTCGTTAATAAAGAAAAGGTGGAGGATCCTTTTGAATATGCGATGATCATGCTGGATAAATTTTATCAGGAAGTAGCGGCAAACGCGTCTGAGCTTGCAATCGCTCGAAATTATAATGAAATGATGGCAAACAAGGCAAAGGGGAAAATATCAGCTTTCTTAACGATTGAAGAAGGTGGCGTCATTAAGGGTAAGTTGGAAAACTTACGTAATTTTTATCGGTTAGGTGTTAGGTTAATGACACTAACTTGGAATTATCCCAATGAAATTGGTTATCCGAATTTTGATTGGAAGTATCAAGAGCAAGGACTTACTGCGTTTGGTAAAGAGGTCGTTGCTGAGATGAACCGCCTTGGGATGATCATTGACGTATCGCATTTGTCTGATCAAGGCTTCTATGATGTTGCGAGCCTTTCTACGCAGCCTTTTATTGCGTCACATTCCAATAGCCGTGCAATGACCAATCATCCTCGCAATTTAACAGATGATATGATTCGAATACTTGCTGAAAAAGGTGGGGTCATTGGTTTAAACTTTGCGGCAAGTTTTTTAGGCAGCAGTGAAACCAGTCAAATAGGAGATATGATTCGCCATGTTAAGCAGATTTATCAAGCTGGTGGAATCGAAGTATTGGCGATTGGTACTGATTTTGATGGAACAGCGCCAAATCTCGATATCATGCATGCTGGAGAAATGAACCACTTAAGAGATGCTTTGGCAAAAAACGGTTTTACAACGAGTGAAATAGATAAAATTTGGTATAAAAATAGTGGGCGGGTCATAAAAGAAGTTTGTCGTTAAATAAATAACATTGACAGTAACTAGGGGAGTTTCTATAATTAGAAAGGATACATAATACAAGGAGTTTTACGAATGAAAAAATTCAGTCAAAGTACAATAGATACCAGTGATCCACGAAATAAAAGACAGCATATCTTAGACGCGGCCTACATTATATTTTCAAGAAAAGGTTTTCACCGCGCAACCGTGGACGAAATTATTGCGTTAGCTGACACAGGAAAAGGTACGGTATATAATTATTTTGTTAATAAAGAACAACTTTTTTATACCTTGATCAAAGAATATAGCAATCCCTTTAATAAAAAGATTGAAGAAATTGTTGCCAGTGATTTACTAGCGTTAGATAAAATTAGTATTTTGACAAAAGAGTTCTTAAATTTTTATTCTAAAAATGCTGACTTATGGCGGGTTTTAATACACGAAATGCGTACTTTTGGCGAAGGTGGCTATTCAGGATTTAATGAAGAGCAACGGGAAAAGTATAAGAAAGACTTTGAATATACAATCGTTTTATTAGAGTCTGTCATTCTACAAGGCGTAGAACAAAAACTCGTTCGGGAGTGTAATACGAAACAAGCAGCATATGGTTTATTTAGTGCTATTATTGCAATTGTATTCCAAGGTTTAGTGGAAGAAAACATAGAAAAAACGGCCGATAACATTGCTAATACGTTTTTATTTGGGATTGCAACAAGATAATTAACGAAGGAAATTCGGCTGAAAGTGATGCCTATTAGGAGGAAAAAATTAATTGGAAATTGATATTAGCAATAAAGTTAAAACAATGGTGCAGGGTGGAATCATCGGATTGTTGCTGCTTACCATTCTTCTTAGTGGTGGTATTTGGTGGTGGCAACATAATCAAGGATATGTATTGATTCACAATGCTAGTGTAAAAGGCATGGGTGTTAATGCCAGCGTGAAAGTTGCCGGGGTAGTTACAGACGTTATGGTTAAAGATGGCGATACCGTAGAGGTGGGGCAGGCCCTAGCGAAGATAAAAATCAATGTATCACCAGAACAGGTGCAGCAATTAGAACAGGCAGTCGAATCAGCGAAGCTCCGTTATAATGAACTATTGACGAGACCAGCACCAACGATGACAACCGTAACTGCTGGTGATAGTAACCAGGGCGATGTAGCAGCGGCGCAAGCGGCTGTTGATAAAACAGCTGCGAATAAAGATCGTATGGATAAACTATTTGAAATTGGTGCAGTAAGTGCAATGCAGAGAAATAACGCAACGAATGCTTATCAAGCTGCAGAGGAAGCGTTAAATGCTGCCAAACAAGGATCAGCTAGTAGTAGCAGTAGTGTTCAGGTCAATAATACCCAAGATACTGGACAATTATTGAAACTTGCAAAGTTCCAATTAGAACAAGCCGAAATGGCGTTGACCGCTTCCTCACAAGTGGATCAGGTAACCGCTGTCCTTGCACCGGTTGCTGGGGTGGTCAATTATACTGAGGTAAAAGCCGGGGATACTATAGAAGCTGGACAGCCGATTTTTACCGTTGGCGATGCGGGTAATTTATGGGTTGAAGTGCAAGTGGATGAAAAGCAAATTGATAAATTAAAACTTGGCCAATTTGTTAATTATTCGATTGAAAATTATCCAGAGCAAATATTTAAAGGTACTGTGTTTGAAATAGCAAGTGAAGCTTCTAATGAAGGAACTAAAAATAATGAAAAGGCACAGGGCTTACCAATCAAAATTTCTTTGCCTGTAGATACTGACTTTGTTTTTAAAGCTGGTATGAAGGTAGATATTAAAATTAGAAGTAACTAAAAATAATCTGTCCCGTTGTAATTGGGACAGATTATTTTTAGTTGAATATTTTCATAAGTTAAAGAATAAAAGAAATAAAGAAGGAAAATAATAAAATAAGCAGAATAAATAATAAATAAATTAATTAATTAATGTGTAAGGGGTGGTTTTCGTGTCTTCAAATCCAAAATTGAAAGATGAATTGACGGATCAGTTATTTAAGGCAGTCTTGTTACTAGAGGACAGTGAAGAATGTTATCAATTCTTTGAAGATATATGTACCATTAGTGAAATGAAAGCTTTGGCACAGCGTCTCGAAGTAGCGCGAATGCTTAGTGCTGGGCATACTTATGATGATATTGTTGAACGTACTGGTGCTAGCACAGCAACGATTAGCCGTGTCAAGCGGTGCTTGAATTATGGCGCTGATGGTTATAAATCTATATTAGAACGCTTAGATAAAGTGGAAAAGGAAAGAGAATAGGAGTTTTTTTAGAATGAGTAAAAATGAATTTGTACTACAAATACCTTATGGAACAAGAGATTTTTTGCCACATGAAGCAGCTTGTAAACGTGAAATTGAAGCATCCATTGCGGATGTATTTGTTAAATGGGGCTATGATGAAGTTGTTACCCCTACGATTGAATATTTAGATACGCTTACGATTGGGAATGGTAGAGAAGTAGAACCACATATGTTTAAGTTTTTTGATAAAAATAATCGTACTTTGGCTCTTCGACATGAGATGACAACTCCAATTGCACGTGTTGCGGCTAGTCGTTTAAACGAAGTAGAATTACCACTTAAATTGTCTTATATCACGAATGTTTATCGTTATGAACAAGCACAAACTGGACGCCAATGTGAATTTTATCAAGCTGGTGTTGAATTAATGGGCGTACCGAATGCAAATGCCGATGCGGAAGTCATTGCGTTATCGATTGAACTACTGAGACAAGCTGGACTGGAAAATTTTCAAATCTGTTTAGGTCAAGTCGAATTTATTAACGGTGTTATGGATCAAGTGAACTTATCACCGAAGCAGCAGCAGCAAATCAAACAAGCAATGGTAACGCGGGATTTGGTTGGACTAGGAGAAATGCTAGATAATACAGAACTTACTAATAATGCGAAAGATATTTTAAAACGCATTCCATTACTACACGGAAAAGAAGATATGTTAAAGCAAGCCTACAATATGGTTTATAATGAGCAAAGTAAACGCGCTTTAGATAACTTAACAGAAATATATAACTTACTTAAAGGGTATGGTTTTGAAAAATATGTGAACTTCGATTTGGGTGTAATTCGCGATTTTAATTATTATACTGGTATGGTATTTGAAGCTTATACACCAGGTCTTGGTTTCCCATTGTGCGGGGGCGGGCGTTATGATAATATGTTATCCGATTTTGGGACTGCTTGCCCAGCTACTGGTTTTGCACTTGGTATCGAACGGATCATGTTGGCATTAGAACGCCAGGGACTTGCCGTAGTAAGTACTAAAAAAGATATTTATGTTGCTTGGCAAGAGGGGAAAGTATTAGATGCCATTGTGCAAGCAAAAAAATTGCGTGATGAAGGTAATTCTGTAGAATTGGCTTTATGGGCGCAAACAGAAAAAACAGCTGAAGAATATCAAGTTTCTAAAGGGTATCATAAACTTGTGTACATAGGATAAAGAAAATGTTGAAGCGGATTAAACAAGTCATCTCAGCACTTACGGCTGAAATCAATGAAGAAGATAGAACTTTTATTGAAGCGCATCTCGACGAGCGTGAGCAAACCTTATTTTGGGCGATGAATTTGCCAGATCAACGGCATGCTCTTAATGTTGCTTATACCGCAATTGGTTTAGCAAAACAAATAGTTAATGTTGATGAAGTAATGTTAATTAAGGCATCTCTGCTACATGATGTTGGTAAAGTATTCGGTGATGTCAGTACGTTTGACAAAATTGTCACTGTAATGGCAGATAGATTTGCCCCAACATGGTCTAAGCAATGGGCAAAGCTGGGAAAGGGGAATAAGTTAGATAACCTCCGGCATGCATTTTATATTTATTTTCATCATGCAAAGCGCAGTGAAGCAAAGCTTCAGGCAATTGGTTTAACGGAATTGGCAACACTTGTTTCTAAACATCACAAAGCTCCAGCTGGTGATGACCCGCTGGAGCTTATCCTCTTACGTAAAGCAGATGAAAAAAATTAGTAGCCTACTTGTTTGTTAACGATATTGAGCATTTCTGAATCATTATAGAATTTACTAAGGTTTTCAATAAATAATTTTAAAGCACGATCAATATAATATGGTGAGTTTGCTGCAATATGAGGTGTGATAATAAGGTTTTCTACCTCCCAAAGAGGAGAAGTTTCAGGGAGTGGCTCTTGCTCAAATACATCAAGAGCGGCTCCTTTGATCACGCCCATTTCCAGTGCAGTAATTAAATCAGCTTCATTTACGATAGCGCCACGGGCAACATTGATAAAGTAAGCTGATTTTTTCATATTACGGAACATTTCAAGCGAGAAAAGTTCTTTGGTTTGCTCAGTAAGAGGTAATGTTACGATAACAAAATCAGCAGAAGATAACAAATGGGGTAATTGGTCCATAGGGTAAAGTTTATCAACAAATATTTCTTGCGTCATTGTACGCTTGGTTGCAAGCACTTTCATACCAAGGCACTTTGCTCGTTTGGCGATTTCGCGACCGATGCTGCCTAACCCGATGATCGCAATTGATTTATCATACAGCTCTTCTAATGAAAAATGTTGCCAAAACTTTGCTTTTTGACTTTCGTGGGTTTGATTGATTGCCCGTGTGAAAGTCAACATCATCGCTAAAACATGTTCAGCCATAGGAATGCCATGAATACCACGTGAGTTTGTCAACGTGATATTTGAGTTTATGAGCTCAGGTGAAAGTAAATTGTCAACACCAGCACTAAGCGCATGAACCCACTTCAAGCGATTGGCCTTTGGTAGTAGCTCACGGATGTCATGTTGTCCCCAAGTAATTAATATATCAGTATCTGCAATATAATTGATTGCTTCATATTTTTTACATATAGTTACCTTGATATCCGGTCCAATTTCGCTGATCATATTGGTTTGTTTGTCACTTAACCGTTGCACCACTAGTATATTGAGTGAAGGCATGATAAATATCTCCCTTTATCTGTTGTTTTTCGCGTATAATAGTTTTTCATTATACACTTTATACTATTCTACATAGAAGCGAAAATCCCTACAAATGGGTTGACGAATCAAAGTACGAATGTTAATATAGTAACATATTATTACTTTAAATAAGTAAAGCGATGAATTTTATAGGAGGCTCTTATGACTTCAAATGATATGGATTACTTAACAATTGCATTACCAAAAGGAAAATTATTTCAACCATCAGCGGATATTTTAGCAAAGATCGGATATACTGCTGAGGGATTAAGCGAAAAATCACGTAAATTGGTGATTACAAATGAAGAGAAAAAAATAAAATTTATCATCACAAAAACTGCTGATTTACCTACTTATGTTGAATATGGTGCAGCGGATATCGGTATTATCGGCAAGGATATTTTACTTGAAGAAGGCAAAGATGTGTATGAACTCTTGGATTTAAAATATGGTTTTTGCCGATTGATGGTAGCTGTTCCACAAGCTTTGTTACAGGAAAAATTAAGTGATTATGCACATATGCGTGTAGCTACTAAGTTCCCCCATGTAGCAGAACGATTTTTCAATAGTAAAGGGATTCAAATGGAATTTATTAAGTTAAACGGATCTATTGAACTTGGACCAATGGTTGGTCTTGCCGAAATCATTGTCGATATCGTGGAAACGGGCCGGACATTAAAAGAAAATAATTTGATTGAAATTGCACAAATCACGAACGCGACGGCACGCTTTATTGCCAATCGTGTAAGTTTTAAAATGAAATTTGATCGTATCAATCAAATGGTAGAAGATTTACGAGTGATTGTGGAAAGTGGGGAAGGTAAATGAAAGTTGTAAATGCAGCAACTTTAACAGCTGAGGAAATAAAAAAATTATTGACGAAGCCTGCGTTTGATCAAGTCGTATTGAGCGAAGGCATTCGAGCTAAAAATAGAGAGCTATTTGGTGAAGATTTAACAGCAGCCGAGGTTGTTGAAAAAATCGTCAATGGCGTTCGTTTAAATGGTGATGCTGATGTTATCAAATATACAAAATTAATTGATGGTGCAGATTTTACTAAAAAACCATTTATTGTTACAGAAGAGGAATTTAGCGAAGCGGAAAATTTAGTTGACCCAGCTGTCTTGACTTCTATTCAGAAAGCAGCCGCGAATGTTCGTCAATATCATTTGGAACAAAAGCCAAACTCTTGGCTGACATACCGTGAACATGGATCAATACTAGGGCAATCTTGCATTCCACTTGATCGTGTAGGGATTTACGTACCAGGTGGTACTGCCTCTTATCCGTCATCTGTCATTATGAATGCAGTGCCAGCAGCTGTTGCTGGCGTAAAAGAAATCGTGATGATGGTGCCGCCAGCCCGCGATGGAAAAGTAAATCCCTACGTATTGATGGCAGCTCGTGAAGCTGGGGTAACGAAAATATTTAAAATCGGTGGGGCTCAAGCGATTGCTGCCTTGGCCTTTGGTACAGAATCGGTACCGCGTGTTGATAAAATTACTGGCCCTGGGAACATCTTTGTAACACTGGCAAAAAAAGCCGTGTATGGTCACTCGGATATTGATATGCTTGCTGGCCCAAGTGAAATTTTGATTGTTGCCGATGAAAGTGCGAATCCAGCCTATGTTGCCGCTGATATGCTGAGTCAAGCAGAACATGATGTTCTAGCATCTAGCATTGTCATTACGGATAGCTTGGAACTTGCCAAAAAAGTCGAGGGCGAAGTACAAGTGCAACTTGCAAAATTGCCACGTCAAGAAATCGCGCGTGCTTCATTAGAAAAAAATGGCTTACTTATTGTGACCACAGATATCATGCAGGCAATCGAATTGGCGAATATTTCCGCACCAGAACATTTGGAAATTTTAACAGTAGAACCGTTTCAGTTATTACCTTATGTTCGTCATGCAGGTGCTGTATTTTTAGGACCATATTCGCCAGAACCACTTGGTGATTATTTTGCTGGTCCTAACCATGTGCTACCAACTGGTGGTACTGCTCGTTTCTACTCCGTGTTAAATGTAGAAACGTTTATGAAACGCACGAGTATTATTTCCTATACACAGCCAGCACTTGCGGCTGTAAAAGAAGATATCATACGCTTGGCAGAGGCCGAAGGATTAGAAGCACATGCCAATGCAATTCGAATGAGAGGTTAAAGATATGAAATATAGAGAAGGTCTGAATGAATTACCAACCTATGATGTTACCGAAAAAGATTGGGATATTAAATTAAATGCCAATGAAAGTAATTTAAATTTACCACCATTAGTGGAAGAACGTTTATTGAATCGGTTATCAAGAATTGCCTTTAATCGTTACCCTGATACAGAAAACGACGATTTGAAAGAGCTAATTGCACAAAATTTTAAAGTTTCTATAGAAAATGTTTTACTAGGGAATGGTTCCAGTGAAATATTAGAAAAACTATTTTTTGCTTTTGGCGGCCCTAGTCGGAATATAGTCTTTCCGATACCATCTTTTTCTATGTATAAAATTTATGCGAAGATAAGTGAGTCTACTGCAATTCCGGTAGAATTAGAAGCAGATTATACACTAGATCCAGAAAAAATCGTCAATGCAGCCAATGAAAATAGCGCAAAATTGGTCGTTGTATGTACACCAAATAATCCAACTGGCAATGCAGTTCCGCTTGCTTCAATTGAATATATTGCAGAAAATATTCAATGCCCATTTGCTGTCGATGAAGCTTACGTAGAGTTTCATGGTTTATCTGCCGCTGGCTTACTTGAAAAATATCCAAACATAATCATTGCGCGTACCTTCTCCAAAGCTTATGGATTAGCTGCGGCTCGCATTGGTTATATGCTAGCGAGTAAAGAAATTACGGAAATGGTAAGCAAAGCTTGTATGCCATATCATATTAATACGATGACACTGATGGCTGCGGCAATTGTCTATCAAATGCGTGATGAATTTGTACCGCGTATTCAAATGTACGTTGCCGAACGTAAACGCATGGCAGAAGCACTTGCTAAAATTGATGGTATTACTGTATATCCATCCGACACTAATTTCATCTTAATCAAATACGCTAAAGCAACAGAGCTCAATGAATACCTAGAAAACCTAAAAATCGGTGTCAGAAGCTTTGGCAATGCACCGAGACTGGAAAATTGTCTGCGTATTACGGTCGGAACTCGTGAGGAAAACGATACTTGGTTTAAAGTATTAAAAGGTTTTGTTGAAAGGGGCTAAAAAAATGCGTCAGGCACAAGTAGTTCGTAAAACAGCGGAAACCAATATTGAAGTAAAGATCAATCTTGATGGCGATGGTTCTTCTACCATTGCCACAGGTGTGGGTTTTTTTGATCATATGCTGATTTTATTAAGTAAACACGGCTTATTTGATATGACGGTAAATTGTGATGGGGATTTGCACATTGATGGCCATCATACGGTAGAGGACATCGGTATTTGCTTTGGGCAAGCCTTTATGAAAGCTTTAGGTGATAAGCAAGGAATCAAACGGTATGGGACTAGCTTTGTTCCAATGGATGAAGCGCTAGCGATGGTATCGCTTGATATTAGTGGGCGTGCCTATCTTGTGTATGATGTAGAGCAAACATTAACACCAATGATTGGTGATTATGATAGCGAACTTACAGAAGAATTTTTAAGGGCATTTGTAAATAATGCGGGAATTACACTGCATGTTAAGATGATGCACGGTAAAAATTCACATCATATTGTAGAGGCTATATTTAAGGCACTTGGTAGAGCTTTGTGCGAGGCGTGTAGCAAAGATCCACGAATTAAAGGCGTGATGTCGACAAAGGGAATGCTTTAAGTCTAAGCAAGGGAGGATAAGCAATGATTGCAATTATAGATTATGGGATGGGAAATCTGTTTAGCGTAGAAAAAGCGTTTGTAAAACTTGGGGCTGAGGTTGTTGTTACAAGTGAAGGGGCGTTTGGTGACTGTATGAAAAATTTAGAAACGTCAGGGCTTATTCCAATCATTATGGAGACGGCAGCTTCAGGTAAGCCGTTTTTGGGAATATGCCTTGGCCTGCAAGTGATGTTTGAAGGTAGCGAAGAAGCACCAGGTATTAAAGGGCTAGGCATCTTTAAAGGGCTTGTGAAAAAGATTGTTGCCCCCAAATTGAAAATTCCTCATATGGGCTGGAATAGCTTAAAGATGGCAGAGAGAAGTCCGTTGCTAGATAGTTTACCAGAGAATCCATATGTTTATTTTGTCCATAGCTTTCATGCAGTGCCAAGTGAGGAAAATATCGTAACGGCATTTGTGGAGTATGGTGGTAAAGTAACAGCGGCAGTTGGTAAGAAGAATGTCCAAGCAATGCAATTTCAC
>JARBTT010000232.1 GCA_029240055.1 Anaerosinus sp. | reverse complement strand
GCCCTGTCCAGCTGTAGGGCAAACAAAGCTATGAGGAAATATCCTCCAATGCAAAAGCCTATCAAGTCCTTTGTTTTGAACTTCTTTGAAAGTTTACCAAACAATATGGCAAACGGAAAAGCAACCACCTGTGTTAAGAGCAAGGCAAACAAAAGATTGTTATCGCTTATTCCAACATCCTTTCCATAGGATGTTGCCATTTCAATTATGGTATACACGCCGTCAATATAGAAAAAGAATGCCAGAAGAAATGTGAAAATTTCCTTTTGATGCTTTATATCTTTAAATGTATTTCCAAGCCTTTTAAATGCATTTGCAAGTGCATGTTTTTCAACTTCAACATAATGAATTTGTTTGTAGTTTTTAAGAAGCGGAGTTGTAACTAATAGCCACCACCATGCATTAATAAGAAATGCAGTTCCCGTAGCTCCTGCCGACGTCATGTTGAGCTTTTCTGCTGACAATATGAGTATTAGGCTTATTACAAAGGGAATGCATGACCCTAAATACCCCCAGGCATAACCAAGAGAAGACAGCATATCCATTCTGTCATCGGTTGTAACATCTGAAAGCATGGCATCGTAAAAAATCAAACTTGATGACACACCGACTTTGGCAATTATGAAAACAACGAGAAAGATAAGCCAAGACATGGGAACGGAAAGTGCCCCACACCCAAGGACTCCCATCATCAGGAACAAAGAGAACAAAGGTTTTTTGTATCCTTTTGTGTCAGCCAGTGTACCAAGGATTGGCCCTAAAATTGCCACAATTAAAGTTGAAATTGAAATCGCATAACCCCAGTATGCTGTGGAGTTTGCCTGAGATACACCATTAGCTGAAGCAATGTTTTTAAAATAAATTGGTATAATTGTTGATACAAGCATAATGAAAGCGGAATTTCCAACATCGTACAATATCCAATACTTTTCAAGACTTGACAAATTGCTTCTAAATTTTATCATAGACACCTCTTTAGACAGGTATTTTATTATATATAATTTTATATTAATTCTTCTCTAATTACAAGAAATATAAAAGTGTAGTTATGTATTCCAAGATTGTCAAATGGGGTTCTTTACATAATATAAGAAACCGGGTGTTCAAAACGGTCTTAATACAAATTCCAATAAAAATACAGAACAAATATTTAGAGAAAAATTAAAAAGTAAAATTCAACAAAATTAAAATTTATTTAAATTGTTTTGCAAAGAATCAGCCAACTTTCCAATATGTATCCCATCTACAAAAGAATGATGCACTTGGACAGAAAAAGGGAGAATCCATTTACCATCTCTTTCAAAATATTTTCCCCAATCAAATAAAGGTGTAGAATTATCCTTTTTGCCAGAATTAGTGTGTGAAATATGTGTATATGATACCCAAGGAAATGGTGAAAATTGAAATACATCATTCCCTAACGGGCCTGTAAAATACTCCTTTTGATTTTCAGCTTTCTCTGTAGCTATAGCAACATATTCTTCTATTGTATCTTGCATCTCTACATTAACAACTTTAAAAAGCTCAGATTCTTTGTCAATATAAGTAAAGGCAGTATCTATTCTATCATAAAGAACTATTTTACCATCTACGAATCTGCATTTAAACTCCTCAATCTCATTCGCACATTTAGAAACAATAAAAATAAGAGACATTGTAAACGAATACTTCATCTCTTTAACTCTTGCTAAGAAATTGCTTATATCTAACTCAAAAGTTACACAGTATGACGGCTCAATGCTGTTTCTAAATATTTGACAGTGCAATGCCCGTTTCCAATTGTTTTCATCGATAACCTTATAATTTTTAGCCATAATATTATCTTCTCCTATTTTAACGATTTAGTTTTACTGACAAAATCTTTCATAAACACCGGAGCAATCTTCTTTAGTTTGATTACATATACATACTAACACCAGTCTATATATTTAGTAGTTTTGAATACAACCCTTGTTTAGAATAAAATACAATAAGGTTTATATTAATAGCATAAAACAATAAAATGCTTGCCTCAATAATTATCATTATATAAGCAAGCATTTATCTTTAAGTAGTATTTTACAATATTAACGAAGGAATGAAAATTGGTAAATAAATATAGATAAAGAATACAATTATCAGCCCTATAAGGTATGGCACTACTTTTTTTGATATTTGCTCTATCGGCAACCCAGTTATTGAAGATGCAACAAACAAATCAATTGCAACCGGAGGTGTTATCATACCTATTGCTATACCAATTGTAAATATCAAACCAAAGTGAATCAAATCAATTCCCAGCATCTTAATCAAAGGAAGAAATACCGGAGTCAAAAGTATGATTGCTGATGATGTTTCCATGAATACACCAGCAATAAGCACAATAACTGCTATAAGGCTTAGTATGATATACTTGTTGCTTGAAATTGCAAGCACCCCCTCAGCTATTACTTCAGGTATCTGCCAGTTTGCAAGAGCCCACCCAAATATACCACTGCACGCAATTATTATCATTATTACAGCTGAAGTCCTTCCACTGCCAAGTATTATTTGACCAAGCTCTTTTAAAGTCAAGTCACGATAAATGAACATTGAGGCGAACATAGAGTATACTACAGCAACTCCGGCAGCTTCAGAAGGAGTGAAATATCCAGAAAATATACCACCAAGTATAATCAGAGGCATAATTAGAGACCATATAGCTACCTTAAATGTAGCTATCATGTTTTTAAATGAAAATGCTTTTCCATCAGGATATTTAAGTTTTTTTGCCTGATAAAGCGAAATAGCAATAAGAATGCCACCCATCATAAATCCTGGAAAGAATCCATTTTTGAAGAGCCTTGTTACACTTTGCTCAGCTATAACTGCATAAAGCACCATTGGTACAGACGGAGGAATAACAACGCCTATGCATCCTCCAGCAGCAATAAGTGCTGCAGATCGATCCACCTCATATCCTCTTTTCTCAAGCTCAGGAATCATTGAAGATCCCACAGCTGCAGTAGTCGCAGCTCCTGAGCCTGAAATGGCTGCAAAAAACATGGAAGCTAATACCGAAACAGCTGATAGGCCGCCTTTCATTTTGCCAAGACATGCTTCTGCAAATGCAACCAACGTCTTTGACATTTGTCCACGGGCAAGCAAATCTCCTGCAAGAATAAAATATGGAATTGCAACTAGTGAAAATGAGTCTGTAGACGCGAATAAACGCTGTACCACTATCAAAAGATTAACATCACCTGCGATAATAGTAACAATACCAGCGGCAGCAATTGAAAAAGCTATTGGAACGCCAAGTGCTAAACACCCCATAAAAGTAAAAAATAGTATTGTGCCCATTACTCTGTCGCCTCCTTTTTAACGAAAATTTCAGCGATTGTAGTGATAGCATGTAAAACCATTATTCCAAAACCTATAGGGATTGCCATATACATCATGCTCATTTTAATACCAAGGGCAGGCGAACGTTGCCCACCCTGTTTCATCATGTACATAATACCATAATATACTGCTATTACAAAAATCGAGCAACAAATTAAATGTACCAGGATCTGAACAGCTTTTTTTGCATTTCCTTTGAAACGATCCTGAATAAATGACATATTTATATGCCCCCCCCTTT
>JARBTT010000045.1 GCA_029240055.1 Anaerosinus sp. | reverse complement strand
CGTCGACGAACAGCACCTTGCTGTAACGACGCAGATGAGTGCTTATCGCCGACCCGCGGTCTGTCTGTCCATAGTTTGTCTGTAGGCTAGAAAGTATCTACGATATTTTGTAGGTACTTTTATTTTTTTCGTAAAATTTGTATATAATAATAATAAATCATTTGAATCGTACATATGTTTGTGTTATAATTTTACTGGATAATTGTTATTGATTAGTTTTGTAGAATGATGAAAATAAATGGGATAAAAACAGTCCCTTGATCTGGTGAGGTGTTTTTTGTGGTAGATGTGCCAAAATTAAATACAGTTTATCAAGATGGCGGTGTACCGTTTCAAGTGGTGTCGCCGTTTGAACCGACGGGAGATCAGCCGAAAGCAATTGAACAATTGGTAGGTGGCATTGAAAATGGACAGACTGCACAAGTTTTGCTCGGGGCAACGGGGACTGGCAAAACGTTTACGATAGCAAAGACGATAGAGCGGGTGCAAAAACCAACGCTTGTGATTGCCCATAATAAGACACTTGCTGCGCAGCTTGCTAGTGAGTTTAAAGAGTTTTTTCCTAATAATGCAGTTGGTTATTTCGTTAGTTATTATGATTATTATCAACCAGAGGCATATATTGCCCATACGGATACTTATATCGAAAAAGATGCATCCATTAATGATGAGATAGATAAATTACGCCATTCGGCGACATGTTCTTTATTTGAACGACGTGATGTTATTATTGTTGCGAGTGTTTCGTGCATCTATGGTTTAGGTTCGCCCGATGAATATCAAGGTTTAGTGTTGTCGCTCCGGCAGGGGCAAATTTACGATCGTGATGATATTTTGCGGAAGCTAGTTAGCATTCAGTACGAACGCAACGACATTAGCTTTACGCGTGGTAAGTTTCGAGTGCGTGGCGATGTAGTAGAAATATTTCCAGCCGGTTACAATGAACGGGCAATTCGCGTCGAATTATTTGGCGATGAAATTGAACGTATTTTAGAAATTGATGTGCTAACTGGAGAAATCTATGGAGAGCGCAAACATATTACCGTTTATCCAGCATCTCACTATGTTACATCACGAGAAAATATGCTTGATGCGGTAGAAGCAATTGAAGCGGAATTAGAAGAACGTTTGGCATATTTAAACGCCAACAATAAATTAGTGGAGGCGCAACGACTCGAGCAACGGACGCGCTATGACATTGAGATGATGTTGGAAATGGGCTATTGTTCTGGAATCGAAAATTATTCGAAGCATTTGACCAAACGAGAAACTGGCGATGCACCATATACCCTGATGAATTATTTTCCCGATGATTTTTTAATTGTGATTGATGAGTCTCATGTGACCTTGCCGCAGATTCGAGCTATGTACGCTGGGGATCGTAGTCGCAAAGAATCATTGGTGCAAAATGGTTTTCGTTTGCCGTCAGCGTTTGATAACCGACCATTTAAATTTGAGGAGTTCGTAAATCGGATCAATCAAATTATTTATGTTTCGGCAACACCAGCGAAGTATGAGTTAGAACAGGCAAATCAAGTGGTAGAACAAATCATTCGTCCTACTGGGTTACTTGATCCGCAAATTGATATTCGTCCACTCAAGGGGCAAATGGATGATTTGCTGGGGGCAATAAAAAAACGCATCGTCGTAAAAGAGCGGGTACTGGTAACGACTTTAACAAAAAAGATGGCTGAGAATTTAACGGAGTATTTAAAAGAAATGGGCATCAAAGTTCGGTACTTACATTCGGATATTGTGACGATGGAACGAGCAGAAATCATTCGTGATTTGCGTGCTGGTGTATTCGATGTTCTCATTGGTATTAATTTACTTCGTGAAGGCTTAGATTTACCAGAGGTTTCTTTAGTGGCAATCCTTGATGCGGATAAAGAAGGCTTCTTGCGTTCAGATACTTCGCTGATTCAAACAATCGGACGGGCAGCCCGCAATGAGCAAGGTAAAGTTATCATGTATGCCGATCGTATGACAGATTCCATGAAGCGTGCCATTGGTGAAACGGATCGTCGTCGTGAAGTTCAGGCTGCGTATAATAAAGCCCATGGTATTACGCCACAGACAATCCAAAAGAGCATTAAGAATTTAATTGAAACAACAAAAGTTGCCGAAGAGCCGGCAGCATATAAAACAAAAGCTGGCGTGAAAATGTCAGATAATGAAAAACAAGAATTGATTACTACCTTGGAAAAAGAAATGCGTGAGGCATCACGTAAACTCGAATTTGAGCGTGCAGCAAAATTACGGGATATGTTGGTGGAGCTAAAGATGAGCTTGCCAGCAAAGAAGGCAGCAGGCAAACCAACACGTAAGAAAAAATAAGTAGCAGTACGTTTTGCCGAAGCAGTGGAAAGGAAAAAGCAGTGAAAGATAAAATAATCGTTAAAGGTGCGCGTGAGCACAATTTGAAAAATATTGATATTGAAATTCCTCGTGATGAATTGGTCGTTGTAACTGGGCTTAGTGGTTCGGGTAAGTCATCACTCGCTTTTGATACGATTTATGCAGAGGGACAACGGCGTTATGTGGAGTCCCTTTCCGCTTATGCACGCCAATTTTTGGGACAAATGGACAAACCAGATGTTGATTATATCGAAGGGTTGTCGCCAGCGATTTCAATCGATCAGAAAACAACGAGTCGCAATCCGCGTTCTACTGTAGGTACGGTTACGGAAATTTATGATTATTTACGGTTGATGTTTGCGCGCGCCGGTCGTCCGCATTGTCCCAAATGTGGCAAGCCAATTGCCCAGCAAACAGTAGATCAAATGGTGGATCAATTGATGACACAGCCAGATTCGACGAAGATTATGGTAATGGCGCAGGTGGTGCGTGGGAAAAAAGGCGAGCATCAAAAAATCCTTGATGATATTCGTAAAAATGGCTATGTCAGAGTTCGGATTGACGGACAAATTCAAGATGTAAGTGATGAAATCAAATTAGAAAAGAATAAAAAGCATACCATTGAGGTGGTCATTGATCGTCTGGTGATTCGTGAGGGCATTGAACAGCGTTTGGCAGATTCTTTGGAAACTGCCCTTGAGCTGGGTGAAGGCGTAGTATTTGTCCAAATCATTGATGGCGAAGAGCTCATGTTTAGTCAAAATTTTGCTTGTGTCGAGTGTGGGATCAGTTTACCAGAGATTGCGCCACGGATGTTTTCTTTTAATAGTCCGTTTGGGGCCTGTCCAGCTTGTAGCGGACTTGGCAACAATATGGAATTTGACATCGAGCTGGTGATGCCAGATAGCAGTATGAGTTTTGCTGAAGGGCTATTTGCACCATTATCAAAGAACGTCAATTCTTATGCAATGTGTCAATTGGATGCTGTACTCACTAAGTTTGGTTATTCATTAGACAGCACTTGGACTATGTTAGATGAACCAGTTAAAGAGATCATCCTATATGGTTCCGGTGAGGAAAAGTTTAAATATCACTATGAAAATATGTATGGTGAGAATAAAGAATATAATTCACCTTTTGAAGGCATTATGCCAATGCTCAACCGCCGTTATAGTGAATCCAATTCTGATACGCAGCGGGAAGAATATGAGTCCTATATGAGTACGAAAACTTGTCCAGTTTGTAAAGGGGCTCGCTTAAAGCCAGAGACCTTAGCGATTAAAGTTGGCAATAAAAATATCCATGAAGTTACCTGTTTTACGATTGCCGAATGTAAAGATTTCTTTGCCAATGTAGAGCTTTCGCAGCGGGAGAAAATGATTGCCGTACAGATTTTAAAAGAAATCAATGCGAGGCTCGGGTTCTTGTTAGATGTGGGGTTAGACTATTTAACATTAAGTCGTGCAGCTGGTACCTTGTCAGGCGGGGAAGCGCAACGGATTCGACTGGCCACGCAAATCGGTTCGGGCCTTGTTGGGGTACTTTACATTCTTGATGAACCAAGTATCGGCTTGCATCAACGTGACAACAATCGTTTACTGGCAACCTTAAAACATTTACGTGATGTCGGTAATACTTTAATTGTGGTCGAACATGATGAAGATACGATGTATGCGGCTGACCATATCATCGACATTGGTCCGGTTGCAGGAGAAGGTGGTGGCTATGTTGTCGCCCAAGGTACAGTCGAGCAAATTAAAGCAAATCCTGACTCTATTACCGGGCAATATCTGAGTCGAAAGCAATATATTCCTGTACCGAAAGAGCGTAAAATGCCTAATGGTAAATGGTTGGAAGTGATCGGGGCTAAGGAAAATAATCTGAAAAATATCAATGCTGAATTTCCCATTGGACTATTTACTGCCGTTACAGGCGTATCTGGTTCAGGAAAATCTACCTTAGTAAATGAGATTCTATATAAATGCTTAGCAAGTAAATTGTATCGTGGACGAGGTAAAGCAGGCGCTCATAAAGAAATTCGTGGCATCGATTTGATTGATAAAATTATTGATATTGATCAATCCCCAATCGGGAGAACACCGCGTTCTAACCCAGCAACGTACACTGGTTTATTCGATAATATTCGCGAAGTATTCAGTCAGACCAATGAAGCCAAAATGCGTGGGTATAAACCTGGTCGGTTTAGTTTCAATGTCAAAGGTGGTCGTTGTGAAGCTTGTCATGGCGATGGAATTATCAAAATAGAAATGCATTTCTTACCTGATGTCTATGTACCTTGTGAAGTATGTAAAAGCGCCCGTTATAATCGCGAAACCCTGGAAGTGCATTATAAGGGGAAATCAATCGCTGATGTGCTCAATATGGTCATTGATGAAGCTTTGGAATTCTTTAAAAATATACCGAAATTACAGCGTAAATTGCAAATATTGCAAGATGTTGGCTTGGGATATATCAAGCTAGGTCAACCAGCAACCACGCTTTCAGGCGGGGAAGCACAACGGGTAAAACTCGCAACTGAATTAGCGCGTCGTAGTACTGGTAGAACATTGTATATTCTCGATGAACCGACCACTGGTTTGCATACTGCCGATATCCACAAACTTCTAGAGGTTTTAAAACGCCTGATAGAATGTGGTGATACCGTTGTAGTTATAGAGCATAATTTAGATGTGATCAAGACAGCAGATTACGTGATTGACCTGGGCCCAGAAGGTGGCTTTCGAGGCGGAGATATCGTCGTCAAAGGTACGCCAGAGGAAATAGCCGCTGAGCCAAAATCGTATACAGGACAGTTTTTGAAGCCCTTACTTGAAGAGAAAATAGAGTAGAATTAAAAAATAGCAATAAAAAGTACCTATAGATTAAACACTCAATAAAATGTTTAGTCTATAGGTACTTTTTTATTGCTGTCTTAGGTAAAAAGCAATTTAAGTAATTATAAGAATGTTTAGTTAAACCCGTTTAAAAATGAACCCTAAATAAATCTATATAAGTAGAACCTAATATATAGGGAAGAAAATAATGAAAAAAATAGTTCCTTAGCTATATTGGTTTTTAAAAATTTAGAAGGGTTGTGTAAAAATGTCTACTTATAATGTAACGACTTACTCAGATTTAAAAAGCAAGGTGGCAGCAGCAGTATCAGGAGATACAATTTATATTGGAGCTTCGATTACTTGTACTGCTCAAATCGTCTTGAGTGGTAGTGGTATCACTCTAACGGCGAAAAGCGGAGTAACCCCTGTTCTTGATTTTTCGGCTATATCCAGTATTAACTCAGGTTCAGCTGGTATTGGAATCTATGTAACAGGCAGTAATAATACGATTAGTGGCCTTATCGTACAAAAAGCTGGTGATAATGGACTGAAAATTGAAGGTGCTAGTAATACGGTGCAAAACTGTATTTTCCGTTATAACGGAGATACAGGTCTGCAGATTTCCAAATCTACAGCTAAAAATAATACAATCAAGTATTGTGATTCCTATCGAAATTGTGATTCAGCTACCAGCGGTGGAAATGCTGATGGTTTTGCATGTAAATTGAGTGCTGGTATTGGCAATCAATTTATCGGATGCCGTGCTTTTCAAAACTCTGATGATGGTTGGGACAGTTATGATATGAATAATGATGTCACATATACCGATTGTATTACTTGGCATAATGGTGATTCTAGCATCACTGCTTATGCTGGTAACGGTAATGGGTTTAAGCTTGGTTCTAAAGGTGCCACTGGAAAAAGAACGATGACTCGCTGTATCGCGTGGGATACAAAATATAGCGGTAAAAAAGGATTTGATCAAAACAATGGTGTTGGAGTAGTAACATTAACCAATTGTCTGTCTTTTGACAATGTGATTGGCTATCAGCTTGATGCTGCTACAAGTCTCACCATGACAAGTTGTAGAGAGTTTAATTGTACTTCGTCTGATTCTCTGCCTTCAGGTGTGAGTGTTACAAAAATCACTGATACGACCAAACAAGCTTCAATTCGGAGTGCGGTTAAAACTGCTTGTAACAAAATTTTATCCAATTGCGAAAATAATATCATTACAGGAGCTATTACTTTGGATATATGGAGCTAATGGAAAAAAATAGTATTACTTTGCCCCTGGCTTAAGCTTGGGGCTTTAAATTTATCCATTTCAAAATCTATAAAGGTTACGCTCAAAATATGACAAGGCATATTGAAATAAATGAAATTTATTATTATAATTAAGTAAAAAATGGTAAAAATGTAAAAAAATAATTGATTAAGACGAATGAAATGAGATTATGAAATAATTTTTATTTTCATCAATTTTGAGAATAGTTTGTGTTGAATTAATGAAAAGTCTAAATTTAAAAGCAAAGTTAGTTGCCTAAATTAGAACAGTTTTTATTTTGTTTAGTATGAATGCTGGCGAAATTGAGCTAAAGATAACACCATAAAAAAATATTTGTGTAATTTTGAGCTGACCCGTTTAAAAAAGCATCTTTAAAAAATGTATATAAGTGTAAGGCAATATTTTACAAATAGCAATTAAGAGCTTTTTGCTATATCGGCTTTACAAAAAAACATTAAAAGTTTGGGAGGCGATTTAAATGGAATACAATCAAGAGTTATCGAGAAACGATAGGGCGAGTGTCAGGAAAAGCTTGAGGGTATCACAAGAAAACAAATTAATTTCCACTAATAATCTGAATATTGCCAAAAATATTAAAACTGTATGCGCTATTAAGATGGTGTTTCTTAATAGTATAAAAAATAATCGAATTGTAGAAAAATTATGGGTACAGTGTTAGATTTTGCACCACTAGTGCGTAAATATACTTGGAATAAATCGGAAGATATAAGGGCAGAAGCATGGTTAGCAGTAGTGGAGGCAACTAAATTATATGATTCTACGAAGGGAGTACCATTTGCTGGTTATGTAAAAAGCAAAGTCAAATATTCAGTTTGGAATATGGTTAGGAAGCAGCAAAGGCAATGCCAGTATGAAGTGGCTATTGAGGGCGATGGTGATAATGAAGAAAACAGTCTACTTGATACATTACAAAGTAGCACAAATGTTTCAGATGAGGTTGAAAAGAAGTTTTTGACTGAAGAATTACAAGCAGCTATTAATATGTTACCAGAACGTCAGCGAATTGCGGTGCTTAAAACTGTAGTTTGGAACTTTAGTCAAACTGAAACTGCAGCTACATTGGGGGTATCGCCACAAGCAGTTTTTAATTTGCGTAATCGTGGGTTGATCCGTTTAAAAAAAGCGACCTGTATGAATGTATATAATTAGAGCCAATATACAGAAAAACATTTTGTGAAAAGATCCTAGAATATATTGGACTATTGAAAGTAATAAGGAGGGGGTGCTCAGATGAGAAATTTATAAAGATCATTAAAGTTTCTTTTTTAAATTAATAAAGTAAATAGGAGTGTTGATTATGAGTGATTTATACGTATCTAATTCAGGAAGTGCCAGTAATGCAGGTACTGTGAGTAGCCCGCTTACTCTTGTTGCGGCAATTACAAAGGTTGCTGCAGGCGAGACAATTTACATGATGTCAGGAACATATAGCTATGCCACTCAAATAACGATTGAACATGGTAATAATGGAACTTCAGGTAGTTACAAAAGCATTAAGCCGTACAATTCTGGAACCGTAATCTTAGACTTTTCTTCCCAGACGTATGGAGATCCTTCGAGTGTAAGTAATCCTAGAGGACTGCAAATAAATGGCAATTATTGGCATATAGAAGGACTTGCTGTAAAAGGCGCTGCTGACAATGGTATTTTTATCGGTGGGAGCTATAACAAAATAGAACTTTGTGAAACTTATGCGAATAGAGATTCAGGATTGCAGTTAGGAAGATATATCTCCACCGCCGCAGAAAATGAATGGCCAGCATATAATGAAATTTTGAATTGTACTTCTCATGATAATTCTGACCCTGATAATGGTGAAGATGCAGATGGTTTTGCCTGCAAGCTGACTACCGGCGAAGGCAACGTGTTTAATGGTTGTATTTCCTATAATAATGTTGATGATGGCTGGGACTTGTATACAAAAACAGCCACTGGTGCTATTGGCGCTGTAACTATAAAAAATTGTGTGGCCTATAATAACGGTGTAACTTCTAGTGGGACAAGTACAGCAAACAGTGATGGTAATGGATTTAAATTAGGCGGTGACAAAGTAGCTGTTAACCATATAGTGAAAAATTGTATTGCCTTCAATAATAAAAAGCATGGATTTACCTATAATAGTAACCCAGGCTCTATCACGTTAACAAATTGTACAAGCTATAACAACGGAACTACATCAGGAAGCAATTTTTCTTTTGATAAAGGTACGCATGTATTTACTAATTTATTATCTTATAAAGCTAGTTCAAGTGATAAGACAAGCGGTACTGATGTAAATAGTTCAAATGTATGGTGGAAAGATTCAAAAACTACAAATGCAAATGGGTTAGCTTGTAATGATGCAGACTTTGTTAGCCTTACTCCAGCCGTAACTAGAAATACGGACGGTTCTATCAATCTAGGAAACTTCTTGAAACTTGCTACTGGTAGTGACCTGATCGGTGCAGGCACTCCAAGTGGCACTAATATTGGAGCTAGATAGATTTATACAATTTGGACGGTGTGTCGAATAAATTCAATTTTTATCAACATACCCGGTGTCTTAGGATGCCGGGTTTTCATTTTATATCTAGTTTAATGACCAATTCGGGTGAATATTTCGAAGTTCTTATTTTTACCCGTTTAAAATAAAATCTTAAATCAATGTATATAAGTATAAGCCAATATACAAGGAAAAAAACAATTTGATAAGAGTTCCTTAGCTATATTGGTTTTTTATTAAAAAAATTTTGGAGGTGATTCAAATGTCTTACAAGCAAGATTTAACTGTAGATAATACGGAAAATATTATTGAAGGCATCAAGTCATGCAAAAATGAAGCTACCTTGGAATTGGAAGTAAATACAAATCAGGTAGGTATAAACATTAGTCCTAATCTATATGGAATATTTTTTGAAGATATAAACCATGCTGCAGATGGTGGCTTATATGCAGAATTAATTCAAAATCGCTCTTTTGAGGACGATTCAACAACGCCTAAACATTGGTCATTAGTAAAGACAGGAACAGCTGAAGGTACAATGACTCTTGATGATACTGTTCTTTTAAACAGTGTCCAGTCGAGATCGTTACGTCTTGATGTAACAACGGCAGATCCAGCTGGGAGTGTTGGCATAGTAAACGAAGGTTATTGGGGAATAAACGTAAAAGAGGGAGTACAATATAATTTATCATTCTTTGCTAAAGCTAGCAGTGATTTTTCAGGAGATATAACAGCTAGTCTTCAAAGCACTGATGGACAAACTGTTTATGGAAAGATAGTACTATCAAGTATAGCTACTGAGTGGGCAAAGTATACTGCAACAATTACGGCAAATGGAACTGATAGAGCTGCAGTATTTGTTTTATCAATAAATACAGTAGGAGCAGTATGGTTTGATGTAGTTTCGTTATTTCCCCCTACCTTTAATAATAGAGGTAATGGACTTAGAGAAGATTTAGCAAATATGATAAAAGAGATGAAAGCTAGGTTTATGCGTTTTCCGGGAGGTTGTTTTGTTGAAGGAGCTGCAATGGCAACTGCATTTAGGTGGAAAACTGCGATTGGTAAGATCGAAGAAAGAGCAGGACATCAAAATCTTTGGGGGTACCGTACAACTGATGGTATGGGATATCATGAATTCCTGCAACTTTGTGAAGATCTTGCTGCAGAACCGTTATATGTAATCAATATTGGAATAGCCCATAAAGATAACATCCCTCTGGACGAACTTGATCCTTGGGTACAAGAGGCTCTTGATGCTATAGAGTATGCAAATGGCGATATTACAACAACATATGGTGCGATTAGAGCGGCCAATGGTCACCCTGGGTCTTTTAATTTAAAATATATTGAAATAGGTAACGAAAATAATCAACATAGCACTACGGATAACAGAAGTAATCTTTATGGTGACAGATATATCAAGTTTTATAATGCAATAAAGAATAAATATCCTAACCTATACACGATAGGAAATGTTGAAGCTTGGGGCACAGATACACCTTCTTGGCAATATTCACATCCAGTGGAATTTGTTGACGAACACTATTATAGAGGTACACAATGGTTTATCAATAAGGCTAATAAGTACGATAGCTATAATAGAAAAGGTCCCAATATCTATGTAGGAGAGTATGCGGTAACTGCAACGCTTGATTGTGGAAAAGGAAATCTGAGTGCAGCTATAGGAGAAGCGGTTTTTATGACAGGACTTGAAAGAAATTCAGATATCGTAAAAATGGCTTCTTATGCACCATTATTGGTTAATACAAATGATAGAGCGTGGAATCCAGATGCTATTGTTTATAATTCTTCTAGTGTTTATGGAACACCATCCTATTATGTACAAAAAATGTTTGCCAACAATCTAGGAAACATTATTATTCCTACAACGTTAAAAAATTTAAATAGTACTATTGATACTACTTCAACTAGTCAGATTGTGGGACAAGTAGGAATTGGCAGCTGGGATACAGCAGTGAGTTATAATAATGTTTCAGTTACTAAAAATAGTGACAGCAGTATTCTCCTAACGAATGATTTTTCAGAAGATGCACCTAAGTGGAAGGCGAAAAGTGGTACTTGGAATCTAACATATAATCAAACCAATACTACTGTAGAGCCTGGAATGATAGTTGCTGGAAGTAGTGATTGGAATAATTACACGCTTGAACTAACGGCACAAAAGATTAGTGGCAGCGAAGGTATGATGATTTACTTTGGATTTTTAGATGGTGATAATTTTTATGATTTAAATCTTGGCGGGTGGAAAAATACTCTGCATGCTATACAAAAAAATGATAATGGAAGCACATCATTACTTGCCAGTCAAGCCGGATCGATTAAAGCAGGTCAAAGCTATAAAATTAAGGTAGTCGTTTCTGGAACAAATATTAAGGCTTATTTGGATGACCAATTGTTATTTGATGTAACGGATTCATCGCCATTAGAACCAGCGACGCGAGATCCTCTATACTATGTTACAAGCAAGGATACTACATCAGGAGATATTATCATAAAAGTAGTCAACCCTAATGATGAAGATGGTCATACTATGATAAAAATAAAAGGCAAAGATAAAATTTTAAGTGGTATAGAAAGTGTACTTACGTCAGATAATATTGCCGATGAAAATTCATTTGTGAATCCATTCAAGGTAGCTCCTGCTGATAGACAATTTTTAAATATTGGTAAACACAATAATTTTAACTATACATTTTCTAAGAATTCAATCACTATTTTAAGATTAAAAACACATGCGCACCATAAAAGATAACTAAATATCCACAGTCTCAAGTTTTGACAATAAAAAGTGGTATAAATTAGCTAGCAATAGCTGTTTATACCACTTTTAGTTGAATTTATAGCATTATATTTTCAATAGTTCAGTTATCGTTATAGAATAATTGTTTTACTCTTTTTTCTTTATGTGCATTGACCGCAACTGTTGCAATCATTGGCGGTACAGCTCGTTTTTCCGGGGCATTTCTTCGGTATAATCGTAACCTTAGTATCAGCTAGCGAATAGTGATGATCAGTGGAATCAGTGATGATGACATCATGAGTTGTAAAAGCTAAAGTAAGGGGCAAAGTGATCGTGTCATTGTCATCAAGGGGATTCATTTTTTCAATGGGTTTGATAAAATCGACGGTTTCTTTTGTTGTGAGCATGAACTGATCGATCGTTTTTATGGATACAATATCCCCAGTTTCATTGAATTCGAGAGAATTACGGTCGGCGTGGATGCCAATGCTTTGCGGATCAAAAGCATGAATTTTACCAATTGGCGTTGCTATGGAGGTCGGGTTAGCAGGTTCCACGGAGGTTATGTTGCCTTGCTGATCCAAGGAAAAGCCGGTTTTTACAGCAATAGTACCAACTGGTGTTGCAAGGTCTATCACTTCTGCTGGCTGCAGAGTTAAACTATATAGTTCCCCTGTTTCATAAAAATGCAGGCTGATAATTTTGGCAGTAAATTTTGCAAAATCGAAATCGAAGGTAAAGGGGCGCGCTAGTTCACTTTCTTGGCTTTCTGACCAATAGCCACTAAGTCTGCCATTTAAGGGGAATATTCTTTTGAGGGCACCTGTCGGGTAAAAAGTGATGAATTCAGCGGGAATTTTGCCAAATGGCGTTTGGATCTCTGTGCTTGCTTCGAGAGAAATGCTTTTTAAATCCCCTGATTCATAAAAGGTTAGGGAATTGATATATTTACGGCGCAAGTCATCATAATGATACTGCGGTACTAAGTCACCAACCTTTGTTTTGATAATGTTTTTTTCTTGAAGAATGCAACCCGCTAAGGTACCATTGTTATGATATTCCTCACGAGTACAATCCATGAGTGTACCATAGTTTGTTTCAATGTTCATAGTTAATCATCCTTACTATTTACAGATTTTTTTTGTGATTGTTACAAGCATTGCTGAACCACTTTTTTTATTGACAATGTCAAAAGCGCTTTTGTATTCAGTATTCTCTAACCAAGGTGGTAAGTGTGAGCAGAGCATATCCAATTTGATAAAGGGAGTATTGTGTAAAAATGGCTGTAAGGCTTTTTTGGATGAAATATCAGGGCGATTCGCTTGCAATTGAATGAGATCCAAAAAATAAATGCCATCAACAGTCTCAATGGGAGTGGTTGGTATCGCTTCATTTCGCTCGATATTTTCCGTATTGTTATTGATATCCATAAGAATGTCATTAAGAACCGTTTTCTGAAAAGTAGGCACTTCAAATATATGAAAGCCCATACGATCAAAAACGTTGTACACAAGGCCAGTAATGGACTGACTGACAATGATATTACAATCATCTAACTTGGTAATTAAATTGCGCACTTGATTTCTAATTTCTTGCAGGTTAGTCGATAAATCAATTTGATAAGGAATTTCTTTTCTCGCGATCCAATCAGTATCTCGTTTTTCAAAGACCATAAGCGTATCCGCTTGGGTTAAGTTAGCAAGGTCATTTTTTCCTTTGAAGGTTACAGCAATTTTCTCTGCCATATCGTTCACTACCTTTCTGTATGATTTGAAATTTGTATAATTTTAATAATATAACGATGTGTACACAAAAAGTCAATAATTAAAAATGTATACAAAATTTTTTTTAATTTGTAAAATGTATGTTTTTGTCGAAAACAAAAGTGTTTTAGGTGGAAACGTTAATTTTTAAAGTGGAAAATAAGATGGCTTAAATTTAAAAATCATTTCATTTTCAGATCAGAATATTGTGATAATTTATTGGGATTTTTGCATAAAAATGGCCATTGACAGAGGGAATCTTTTAAATTATAGTTACCGTATAAACAGTTCACACAAAAACATTTTAAGTTTTTGAAAAATATTGCTTAAAAAATTAATAAGGTAGTACTAAGACAAAGACAGTCTTGATTATAAGCTTTCGCTATAATTAAGACTGTCTTTTGCTTTCTAAGGTATAAAGTACAAATCATTTCCACCTTAATTTGGTGGTGATGGTACTTTAAATAAAAAAATTAAGTGAAATGAGATGGAGGGTTTTCTTATGAGACAAGTAGCTATTTATGGTAAAGGTGGAATTGGTAAATCTACGACAACTCAAAATTTAAATGCTGGCCTTGGTGCAATGGGCAAAAAAATCATGATTGTTGGCTGTGATCCTAAAGCAGACTCAACTCGCTTAATTTTAGGCGGATTAGCACAACAAACGGTGCTTGACACGTTAAGAGAAGAAGGCGACGAAGTAGAATTAGATCTTGTATTAAAAGCAGGTTACTCTGGCATCAAATGTGTAGAATCTGGTGGCCCAGAACCAGGCGTTGGCTGTGCTGGTCGTGGTATCATCACATCCATTAATTTATTAGAACGTCTTGGAGCATATGAAGAAGATCTTGATTATGTTTTTTATGATGTACTTGGTGATGTTGTCTGTGGTGGGTTTGCAATGCCAATCCGCGAAGGCAAAGCAAAAGAAATTTATATTGTTGCATCTGGTGAAATGATGGCATTATATGCGGCAAACAATATATCAAAAGGGATCACCAAATATGCACAAACAGGCGGGGTCCGTTTAGGTGGTATCATTTGCAACAGCCGTAAAGTTGATGGTGAAGCTGAACTAGTCGAAGCGTTTGCCAAAGAGCTTGGCTCCCAGATGATTCATTTTGTACCACGTGACAACATGGTACAAAGAGCTGAAATTCATAAAAAGACAGTAATTGAATTTGATCCTGAATGCGGTCAGGCAGATGAATATAGAACACTTGCGAAAAAAATTGACGAAAATAAAATGTTCGTTATTCCAAAACCATTGACACAAGAACGTTTAGAAGAATTGCTTATGGAACATGGACTTATGGATATTTGAGGTTAATCGCAAATTTAAGTAAAAGTACAATGTTGAGAGGAGCTACCTATTATGATTATGATTAGAGCCATTGTTAGACCGGAGAAATCTAACCTTGTATTATCGGAGCTTTCTGATGCTGGGTATTCAGGCGTAACCAAAGAAGAAGTATATGGTCGCGGTCGTCAAAAAGGAATCGTTGTCGGTGAGGTGCATTATGATGAACTACCGAAAGAACTTTTAATTATCTTTGCGAATGATGAAGATAAAGATGATATCATCAAAATCATTTTGAAAAATGCAAAAACTGGTGAAGGTAATTTCGGTGATGGACGTATTTTCGTGAGTCCAGTACTGGAGGCATATACGATCAGTTCAGGCAAAGCTGGCTTATAAGAGAAGGGGTGGCTATATAATGAGAGAAATTATGGCTTTTATACGGATGAATATGGTAAACCCGACCAAGCAGGCACTTGCCAAAGCTGGGTATCCGGCGTTTAACTTTTCAAAAGCTGT
>JARBTT010000231.1 GCA_029240055.1 Anaerosinus sp. | reverse complement strand
GGAAATTCACCTGTTTGCTGTCCTTTGCGAATAAGGTCCGTAAAAAGATGCTCTGTTTGCATAAATGCTTTTTTCGTCTTTTCTTCTATTTCCTTATCTAGGGGAGCCAGCTCAGTTGCTGCGTTTACAAATAGGCAACCCAAGGGTCTATCGTCGTTTCCTTCGATCGTAAGGTCAAAGATACACTGTATAGCTTGTTTTGCTGTTTCTGCGCGTAAAATTTCAGATGTTAGCCTGGCTTTTATAATTTCTCCGTAGAAATCTATTGTTTTTAAAAATAATGTATGCTTATCACCAAAGGTATCATATAAACTTCTACGATGGATTCCCATATGCTCTACCAGGTCGCTCAAAGATGTTTTTTCATAGCCTTGCTTCCAAAATAATTCCATAGCTTTCTGGAGAACTGCACTTTCTTCAAATTCTTTGCTTCGTCCCATTACTACACCTCCTGTTAATAGTAATAATAACATTTTGAGAACGATCAGTAAATAATTATTTTCATATTTCGCCTCACAAATGATTGCTATATTTTGTGTATTCCAACTTTAGACACTAGGGGAAGTTTCTTTTTTGACAACATTATTATAACAAAAAGGATGTCTCCATCTATTTTGCTGTTTTTGATATTCCCTATAAAAGTTCAAAATTCCTGCCAAATTCATACAAAATCCAGCAACAATTTTCTTTTTATTTAATGGTTTATCATAAATTAATGAAAATGAATTTAACAGTAACATTGACAATAAAGAAACGTCCCTTCTGTCAATAGTATACGCTTTTACCTGATACTTCATGGGCTTGTCTAAATGGCAAGCCTTTTTTCACGAGGTAATATGCTAAATCTATTGCATTGGAAAAATCTTCTCTGACTGCCGATAGCATGACATCTTTGTATACATGCATTGCTTTAATAAATTGTATCTGCTATCATAGTAGTTTGTAAGAAAAGTACAAAATATATGATAAAAATGAGGGAAGAGTATGGGCCTAGATCACACATTGGATGAGCAAGAGCCCCAACATCAGCGACGTATTCGCTATAAAGGCACTCACCCTAAGAATTTTAAAGAGAAATACAAGGAACTGCACCCAGAGCAATATGCTGATGATGTAGCAAAGATTATTCAGAAAGGCAATACTCCTGCCGGTATGCATATTTCGATTTGCGTTAAAGAAATATTGAAATTTCTACAAATCACGCCAGGACAAACCGGATTAGATGCAACACTAGGTTATGGCGGTCATACTTTAGAAATGCTCAAATGTTTAGATTCAAAAGGGCACTTGTATTCAATTGATGTAGATCCTATTGAATTGCCGCGCACCAAAGATCGTTTAGAGCGTTTGGGGTATGGCTCCGAAATCTTAGAAATCAAGCAGATGAACTTTTCCCAAATAGACCAAGTTGCTTCCGAACCAGGGTCATTCAATTTTGTATTGGCAGATTTGGGTGTTTCTTCTATGCAAATAGACAATCCTGAAAGAGGCTTTTCCTTTAAGGCAGAAGGGCTGTTGGACTTACGGCTTAACCCCCAAAAGGGGGAATCTGCAGCAAGTCGTTTAAAAGAGATGACATTAGATGATTTACAGGATATGTTGATAGAATATGCTGACGAGCCTCATTCTCGACCAATCGCTCGTGCCATTATTTCCAACATAAAAAAAGGCATTGATATAGCAACAACAACACAACTCCGAAATATCATCGAAGATGCTCTGAAATCGATTCCACAAATTACTGAAGATGAGATTAAAAAATCTTGTCAACGATCCTTTCAAGCGTTGCGAATTGATATCAACAATGAGCTTGACGTGTTAGATGAATTTTTAGAAAAACTTCCTGATGTCCTTGCTAAAGGTGGACGTGTTGCTATACTTTCCTTTCATTCAGGAGAAGATCGTCGCGTTAAAAAATCTTTTAAACACTTTTTCCGTGAAGGCGTTTATCGTGAAATAGCACCCGATCCTATTCGACCATCAGCAGAAGAATGTCATGTCAACAGTCGTGCGCGTTCTGCTAAATTGCGTTGGGCAATCAAAGCATAAGGTGTAATTTTCGGCACTACATCTACCTGAAAGGATCAGATTTCATCTTTTCTTTATTATTTTTTTAAAAAGGCATGAACCCTCGCATTTTGAGGTGACCCCTATAAGTTAGACTTTATAGCGTAGCAGTTTTAGCTGTTACGCTATTTCTTTATGCAGTTAGGAGATTGAGCCTATATTCAACAGGACTCATTCATCTTAGATTTTGCTTGATTCTTTGTTCATTATAATATTTCATGTATTTTTCAATCGCAGATTTCAACTCATGATAACTATGATACACAACTCCGTAATACATTTCCTGTTTCATAATTCCAAAGAAATTTTCCAATCCTAGCTTCTGGTTCGGAAAAGTCTACTTTACTTTGCATAACAAACGATATGACGTATCCAACAGATAAAATAGACATAAAAACATCATAATATATCTTATATTTAGCAAAGTTAATTTCGAATTTACGTAGAGTTTGCATAACTATCATATCTATTACAGCTCCTAGAAAGAAAATATTATTTCTAATGATACTCTAGTTCGCATGTCCTATGTTGTAATGTTTTGTCGAATATGTAAAAATAAAAGCATGCTTTTCTCCATTCCCTGTCGAAATAAAACAAAGAAGCATATAAACTAATGGGTTTTCCTCAAGTGATAAGCAAAAGTAATTGGTTTTATGAAAAATAGGCATTTGATTTATATGCACAATCGTTCTATCCTAAGATAAAGGAGTAGTGATAATGACCAAGACTGACGAACATATTTTTGAGGACCCTTACGCTAAAATCGGCTACAAACTGCACTTGCTTTTACACACAGGACAACTTCTCATGGAAAGCGGTGCCGATACCAACCGTATTGCTCGCGATATGATGCGGGCAGCTGCCTTTATGGGCATTCCTGAAGAAAAGATCCATATGCATATTATGTATACAACACTGATGCTCAATATCAGCGATGACGACCATTCGTATACAAGTTTTCGCAAATGTCGGCATCACGGCATAAATATGACGGTAATCTCCGCTATCAGCAAGCTGTCTTGGCGGGCAATGGAACAAAAATATTCCCTGCAAATGTACGAGGCTGAGCTACAGCGTATTCAAAGCCTGGAACATCACCGCCACTATTCGTTTTATCTGTCAGCTATTGCTGCGGGACTGGCGTGTGGAGGTTTTTGCAAGCTTTTTAACAGTGACTGGATTGCATTTTTCTGGACAGCGCTTTGCGCATCTCTCGCCTTTGCCGTTCGCCATTTTTGTAATAAAATGGAAATTAATCCCTATGCCGGAATATCTATTTCTGCATTTACAGCAACAATGTTGGCGTATTTTACGCATTTTTTCTCCGGATCTGCAACACCCTGGCATCCACTGATTGCCTGCACATTATTTATCGTTCCGGGCATTCCGCTGATCAATGCCATTGATGATTTATTAAACAATTATATTGTTTCCGGCAGTACGAGAGCAATTAATACCCTTTTAATCGTCGGTGGTATGACCTTCGGCATCGTTCTGGCGATACGACTTGGCAACATCTCTGATTGGTCTGCGAAATTTTTGCGTCATCGATCTCGGCATGACACAAGAAATTGGCGCCTTTGTCGGTGCAACAGCCGTCAGCCTGCTCGCACTCAAAGCGGTGCACTGGTTTCATACGCCGGTCCATGTCATTACAATTCCATCGGTCATTCCCATGATCCCCGGAGTGCTTCTTTATCGGCTTCTATTTACAGTTCTTAATATAAAAGCTCTGGATGCGTCTGCGCTTATGTCCGGGATACAAAATGGCGTAGAAGCTATTTTAATTATTATCAGCATTACAGTAGGTGCAACCATCCCCAAAATTTTTGCCCGCCGCTATATTGAAAAAAATAAACAATTACATCTGGAAGAATTACTAGCTAAACGTTCAGAAACAGCCCATTAAATACCAAACAATTACATAATCATATGCAAACAACAGCGTCTTCTCAAAATAAAAGAAGGCGCTGTTTCTGTTTCAGGAAGAGAACACGTTCATCATGCACTGATTGCCGGTTTTGCGGAAATCGGGGAAACCCTGAACAAACAGTTCATCGTGAAGTACTGGAAGAAGCCGGCCTGAAATTTAACAGTTAGATTCTTTTAGATTTAATTGCCTTGCTCCATCCATGTAAATTATAGATAATTTTCCCCCTTTATTTTTCTTTTAAAATTCCGATATATAGTATAGAGGGTATCAGGTTCGTTATTACAAATTCCAAATAATTTAGAAAGGAAGTGGTTTTATGAAATCCAATAAAGTATTAAATACACTTTTCAGAACCGTTTCAAATGATCACCCCACATGGAAATATTTAGCGGAAGTAGATGACAAGGAGTATACAGGAAATGCGCATAGAAAATTGTAATAACTTTCCACAAATGCCCCTCTTATCTGATACGTCGAAAAGAAAAAACGTACAATTACCTGATTATACCGATTGGCATACCAACACTCAGACAGCTCCTAGCATGAGTAATAAACAATACAATAAAGCCATAATCGAGCAGGCAAAAAAAGACCAAGCTGCTGGAAAATTCCAATCGGAATCTGCTGGGTTTAGAAACTTAGCAAAAAGTTATATTTCTACTGCTTCTCCAGACAGAAAAAACATTATTACAACGGGCTTAACGGCAATATACAAAAATAACAAACCACAGTCGAAAACCTTTACCCTGCTGGACTACCTGTATGGCACCACGAAATATAAAGAACAAGAAACAGACCTTTCTTATGCTGAGTTTTACGACAGCAATGGGGAAATGGTCGCTAGTTATTCCAATAACGGCTGGACTTTTTATGGAACAAAAGCTGAAAATGCCTGTGAATCTGAGCTTTGGGACACATACAATACAGCGTGGAATACTGCTGCGAAAGCAACCCAAGGTCAGAGCAGCGTAGCAAATACAGATACTGCCACAGGTTCTATTAATCTATCAGTTTAATTTACTTAATAAAATACCTGCCAAACACTCACTTTTTGTTCATCAGAAGTTTTGAGCATTCCCTATTTTCTTTATAACATTGAAAAACGCTACCTTTTAACCTAAATAAATTCCGTTTTATAGGGGACAACTAACCTGTCCCCTTGTCCCATTTATTAAACAATCCTCAGCGATGTCAACGCAGGACTAAGCGATTTAATACAGAAATTTGTTCATAAAAATTC
>JARBTT010000230.1 GCA_029240055.1 Anaerosinus sp. | reverse complement strand
GATGAGCGATCGTGAAATAGCAAAAGACTTCGGAATTCAAGATGTGAAAGTATATGTGTTAGATAAAGTGATAGATGTATAGTATACTATTTCACATAGAATTTACTTTACGAATAAAATCGAATATAATAAGCATATACTAAATAAACCAAAAACGCCCTGCTGATACAGGACGTTTCGGTTGAGTAGGTGTTGATTGCCTGCAAAGTTCAAGTAGCGTGGCGAGCGCTAAAATGAATTTGCTAGAAATCGTCAGTCTTAGATTTCCGAATTCTAACTGCACGGTATCACCTCCTACTCAGTTTTAACAGGCTAGTTGACGCTAGCCTGTTATTTAAATTATAGCCTAATATTGCCAACTAGGACAGCTTGAAATGAGCTGTCTTTTTATAATAATGTCAGGAGTTGATTCTATGAGTGCAATAGCGAAAACACCTCAACCGCCTTACTATGCAGTGATATTTACTTCGGTAAGAACTGAGGGGGATAATGGATATGAAAAGATGGCGAACGAGATGGTTGAAAAGGGCTTTAGTCAATCGGGATTTTTGGGGGCGGAGAGTGTTAGGGATGCTGATGGTGTCGGTATAACTGTGTCGTATTGGGAATCGCTAGAAGCTATTGAAAACTGGAAGAATCATACTCGCCATAAAGTAGCGCAAAAACTCGGTCAGGAATTGTGGTATGAACGCTTTGCGACGCGGATATGCAAAGTGGAGCGTCTTGGACTATTTAAAATGCCTGACGATGAAGTTTAAACAGCACACTCCTACTCAAGCAACATATAATGAAGCAATAGTAGTTCAATGGGGAGAGGGTTGTATTGTTATGGGGTGACAGGAGTGTATTAGTCTGGCTAGTGATATTGTTGTTTTTCGTCGATAATGATTGCTGTGATACTTCTAGCGACTCTATAGATTAATGGACATAAAAAGTGGGCGTAGTCAGTACACCCACTTTTTATGGTTATATTGTATTTTCATTCGTGCAGACCATTAATGCTTTCCATAACTTAGCAACGTGGATTTTTTCATCATTTGCATTATCGCAAAATAGAATTTTTACATCCTTATGTTCAGCAGCAGCATAGCTCTCTTGGTATTGATTGATTGCTGCTAATTCATCTGTAATCGAATGCGTAAGTAGTTCGATTGTTTCAAATGAGCAACAGGTTTTGCTTTTACGGAAGCTATCAATAGATGGTAAGTTAATCTCAACATCATTGAAAGCACAGCCTTGAATCGGATCATAGCAGGCAAGAACAACCATCGTACGGCGAAAATGTATCATTTCATCATGGGCAAGTTCGATAAATAATTTGTTAAGATCACCACTAGTTTGTTCGGCAGCACATAAGTAATGACAAATACTCATGCGTTCGCCGATTGCGTTTTTTCTAAGTAGTAACAGATCTGGATCTGTTGGACACATACAAGCAGGATCAGGTTGGTTTGGATAGAACCCTTTATGGGGAACATGTCTTTCATCCATAATAAAAAGCCTCCCACATTCATTTTTATATACTATGAATGGGGGAGGCGATGGGTTCCTGAATGAGTTAGAATTTCAATGTGGCAAAGTAATCCTCAATTGTTTCGGCGCGGCGAATCATTTCTACATCGCCATTTGGTTTTAATAATAATTCCGCAGAGCGAAGTTTTCCATTATAATTAAAGCCCATTGCATGTCCATGTGCACCAGCATCATGAATCACAACGATATCACCAATATCAATTTTTGGTAAAGCACGATCAATGGCAAATTTATCGTTATTCTCACAAAGAGAACCAGTCACATCATATACGTGATCGCAAGGAGCAGTTTCTTTACCAACTATAGTAATATGATGGTAAGAACCATACAGCGCAGGACGCATTAGGTTTGCCATACAAGAATCTAAGCCAATATAGTTTTTATAAATCTCTTTTTTATGCATTGCAGTAGAAACTAGGTAGCCATAAGGTCCAGTGATGGAGCGACCAAGTTCTAACGCAATTGTAAGTGGAGCAATTCCGTTTGCGACAACAATTTTTTCGTAGGCTTTGCGAATGCCTTCGCCAACGTATTCTAAATCTACGGCAGTTTGTTCTGGGCGGTAAGGAATACCAACGCCACCACCGAAGTTTACGAATTCTAATTTGATGCCAAGTTTTTCATGGATTTCAACAGCTAGATTAAACATAAGTTCTGCAGTACCGATGAAACAATCTGGATTTAATTCGTTAGAAATAACCATCGTATGGAGACCAAAGCGTTTTACGCCTTTTTCTTTAGCGATTTTATAAGCTTCAAAGATCTGGTCTCTAGTTAGTCCATATTTTGCTTCTTCTGGTGTACCAATAATGGTATTGCCGTTTTCCATTAAAGGACCAGGATTGTAGCGGAAGGATAGAATTTTAGGGAAACCAGCATTTTTTTCTAAATAATCAATGTGGGTAATATCATCAAGGTTGATGACTGCACCAAGTTCGATTGCCTTTTGGAATTCATTTGCCGGTGTATCATTAGAAGTAAGCATGATTGCTTCCCCTTTGATACCAGCCATATCAGACAAGAGTAGCTCAGCAAGTGAGCTACAATCAGCACCAACGCCTTCTTCACGAAGAACTTTTAGGAGCGCAGGGGTTGGGGTTGCTTTTACTGCAAAATATTCTCTAAAGCAAGGTGCCCAAGCAAAGGCTTTGAATAATCTACGGACATTGTTTCTGATTGCTTGTTCGTCGTAAATATGAAAAGGAGTAGGATATTTTTTTATAATTTCTTGTAATTTCACACTATCAATAGGAAAATTTTTTTCTGCCATTCGTAAAATACCTCCATATATTTGATCAAGTTTTAAATCTAAAAATATAAAAAGCGATTTGGAAGTTTACTACCCCGCAAATCGCTAAAAAATCAAACTAGCAACGCAAGATAGCACTCCACACTAAAGTATGACAGTCTTGCATCTATTAAATCCAAAACCAACAATATCTCTTTGCCTAAACATATTGTTTCGGCGACTATCCCTTTTGATACGCATCTTTGCTGGCAACTCCGCGTAGCTACTGTTGATAAATCGCAACCTCTATCTATATTTATTAATTTTGCAACATTATATCAATATTAGCGAAATGTGTCAATTGAAAAATATTATCAATTGACTAAAAGTTAACATTTTAATAGCAAATGCATAATATTAGTTTCTAATTTTGTATAGTTATTGTGTTGTTTTTTGTGCAAATAATGTTGTAAAATAAATAATATTATGGAAGTAAGATATAATATGTTACAATAAAAGTTAATCAACTTTTGTATATTATGGGTAGGTGAAAATGCTATGTGGATTAGACTATGGTCGTTGTTTCGATTGCTCAGGGAAGATATTGTGCTTTTATTCTTTGCATGGCGCAATCCAGCAACACCAAGGTATATTAAAATATTACTATTTGCCGCATTTGGATATCTGATCAGTCCGGTGGACTTGATTCCTGATTATTTGCCAGTCGTAGGAATGATGGATGACATGATTATTGTGCCAACTGCCTTACTTTATATCACTCGTCTATTACCAGTTGATATTCGTTTGGAGTGTGAGCGAGATACGGATCGATTAAAAAGAAAAATGCCATATATTTTAAGTATGCTTGCGATCGTAGTCTTATTATGGGTAGCATTTTTAATCTGGGGTATCTATATGTTGTTAAAAT
>JARBTT010000229.1 GCA_029240055.1 Anaerosinus sp. | reverse complement strand
TGTGGTTTAAACTCATTAATGTGCGCCCGTAGCTCAGGGGATAGAGCATTGGCCTCCGAAGCCATGTGCGCAGGTTCGATTCCTGCCGGGCGCACCATACGGAAATTCAAGCCTTCTAGCGATTTTGCTAGAAGGCTTTTTGTGTAAAAATTATGACGTTTGAAATTAAGATATTCAGATAAAATGCTAGAAAAGATTTCAAATTTATTACCATTCATTCTGCGATAATAATGCTTGGCAACAATTATATACTTATGGTAGAATGTCATTACGCCTTTGGCATCTGATATAGAAAATAAAATAATATTGAGGAATGCAAACTTATTGAAAGATAAGGACGCAAAGCCATGGGTCTACATACATCTAGTATATGACTGCCAGGTTGCAACTGCAACTTGGCAGTTTTTATTTTAAAATAAAAATAATAGTATTATTAAAATTATGCAATTTTTTATGCTTTACAAAAAGGGAATAAATGGTAAAATAATAAAGTTAACATATTAAAAGTACTAACATACCGAAATGAGTGCTGCTAGCGGTTTATCAAGATACATTTTATCAGGACGGTGAATTATTGAGTGAAAAAAAAATCAATATTATTATTTGCAATGGCAGCGGTGATTAGTACATCTACAGGGAATCCCTTTGATGATGAGTGGATGGGAAATGTGGTGTATGCTTCAAACCAGATTGATAGTACTTCTACTGAAAAGTTCAAGGCTGACTTTGCTTATGAAATGGCACAAATTACAGAAACAATCATATCCGCACCAACCACAAATGTTGAAAATTTTAAGATTGAATTTTCATATGCAACTGCTAAGATAACAACAAAAGTAATGCAGATTATACCTGACGCCCAAAGGAAGGACTTTTCCTATGAAATGGCACAATTTACTACAAGGATAATTAGCGACCAAAACTTGAATATTGAAAAGGCGAAAGCTGAATTTGCGTATAAAATTGCACAACTTACAACAAAAGTCATTACGAGTACAGAGCGAATTGCCATAAGTAATGCAACTACAAATGCAATTATAAATACAAATACAACGACGCTGCTTAGGAATAATGCGGACATTGAGCAAAAGGCAGTTGGGAAAACGACTATTGATACTAATTCTAAAGCAATTATTCATACAGGCGATATTGCCCCAGAAACATATACAGGTCTTATCGATGAATTGAAGCATGTGGGGGACCGCAGCAGTCACTTGGATCATAAGGTAAATATTGATGGAGAAATTCGTTATCACTACGCATTGAACAGTGGTCTTGGACAAGAAGGTAAGGATTCTTCGGGCTTTCGCGCACGTCTTGCTATTGATACGGAATTTAATAAGGATTGGCGTGTTTATGGAGGTCTGGAAGGCAAAAAAAATATAGTGAATTATGATAATGGTTTTGAGTTTTCACGTCTATATATAGCCGGAAAATTAGGACAAGCCATGATAAAAGCCGGTTCTTTTGGTTATCTCATGGCAGAAGGAAATATTTATGACAGTGATTATGATGGTGTACGGGCGGATTTCGGTGGACCAATAAAATACACGGTGAGTTATGGGGCCACTAACGACACAAAAGAAACATATATAGCAACTGCACTTTATAATGATTTTGATTACAATGTGGAAGCTGGTATTTATCGCAATCAGATGGATGACAGCAATAATAGCCGAAACACCATCCGCACGCTTAGCGGCAATTATAACTTCAGTAATTTCGGCGTAGGGGCCATGGTTTTGAACTCTAGTCTGAAAGATACAAAAGGGAACAGCAATGGATATGTGTTTAGTCTTAACTATGGTGATCTAAAATCATGGAGACCTGGTACTTATGGAGTTTTTGCCAAATATTACAATCAGCCTCGATATACTTATATTGCCCATGGTATGAATGGTTCCGGTAGCAAAATGCAAGGCTTTAAAGGTTACGGCGTAGGCATGAACTATACGATTGCTGAAAATTTTGTTGCAGGTATTGAATATTATAGTTTGACAGATAAAATCAACGGGGACAAAGGTGAGACCTGGTGGAGCCAGCTAACACAATATTTTTAAATTGATAAGTAGGTGAGATGGAATAGGGATGGAAACATTTGAAAGAATTCGAACAAAAAAAGATTTTTTAGCAGTTGTCGGGCTTGGTTATGTAGGTTTACCAGTTGCGGTTGCTTTTGCTGAGAAAGTTAAAACCCTGGGATTTGACATTAATCAAGAAAAGATTGATATTTACCAAAAGGGAATCGATCCTACCAATGAAATTGGTGATGAAAAAATCAAAAGTACAACCTTAGAATTTACCACAGATCCAAAAAGGCTAAAAGAAGCTAGGGTTATTATTGTAGCTGTACCAACGCCTGTCAATGGTGATAAAACGCCTAATTTGGCACCGATTATCAATGCCAGTAAAATAATAGGAAGAAATTTATCCCAAGGCAGTATGATTGTTTTTGAATCCACAGTATATCCAGGAGTTACAGAAGACGTTTGCGCTCCTATTTTAGAAAATGAGTCAGGTTTAGTATGCGGTAAAGATTTTAAAATCGGATATTCACCGGAACGGATTAATCCTGGAGACCGAGTGCATACACTTGAAAATATTCGAAAAATCGTTGCAGGTATGGACGAAGAAACAGTGGAGAATATTGCGGCTCTCTATGAGTTGATTATTCATGCAGGTGTTTATCGAGCGCCCAGCATTAAAGTAGCAGAAGCGACAAAATTGGCTGAGAATGCCCAAAGAGATATTAATATTGCCTTTATGAATGAATTGGCAATGGCATTTGATCGAATGGGGATCAATACCAAAGAGGTTATTGATGCTATGAATACCAAATGGAATGCTTTAGGATTTTATCCAGGATTAGTAGGCGGTCATTGTATTGGTGTCGATCCGTATTATTTTATTTATCAGGCTGAAATACTGGGGTATCATTCGCAGATTATTGCCGCTGGCAGGAAAGTCAATGATAATATGGGGATTTTTGTCACTGACAACATCATAAAAAAAATGATTCAATCTAATATAAATGTAAAGAAATCTAATATTTATATTATGGGTATCACTTTCAAAGAAAATTGTCCGGATATGCGCAATTCAAAGGCGGTGGAAGTTTGTAAACACCTTTCTACCTATGGAATCAAAGTAAAGGTGGTAGACCCTATTGCCGATAAAACAGAATTTAAACAAGAATTTGGTATGGAATTGGTAGATATAAAAGATATCCGAAATGCTGATTGCCTGGTATTTTTAGTAGCGCATCAGCAATTTAAAAATTTGCGGATGGCAGATTTGAAAAAGTTGTATAAACAGCAAAAGTCACAAACAAAATATGTCTTTATTGATATCAAAAATATATTTGAGCAAAAAGCCATAGAAGAAGAGGGTTATTCTTACTGGAGTCTTTAATTATAAGGGGTGATATACGTGAAAAATAAGAAAATGGTATCATCACTGGTTCTATTTATCGGTGTTTGTCTTTTAGGGGTGCTTTTCTTTAAAGATTTTTTTACAACGCCGACGGGTGGCGACTATCGAAATATTACAGATTTAGAAAGATCTTATGATGCCGAGGAAGAAGTTGCACAAGCCTTAGCGAGGATGAAAAGTAGTCAAGAAAAAGCAACTGTAATCATGCGTAGCAATAGTGGTCAGCGTCAGATTGCTCTGACTTTTGATGGGCTGACAGATCG
>JARBTT010000044.1 GCA_029240055.1 Anaerosinus sp. | reverse complement strand
AATATATGCAGCGATATTTGAATGGCTGTATGAAAATTAAATGTTTTACAGTATATAAAAAGGCTAGGAAAATGATTCTGATCATCTTCCTAGCCTTTTTTCAACTTATACCGTGCCACCTAAACTGATAATTCTATTCTTAGCCTTTTCGATGGACTGTGTGTCCTGAAGCGATATATTTATAAGCATTTTTTTATATGTATCAATTGCATCTTGGTATTGCTGTTGCTTTTCATAAGCCGTACCTTTGTTAAAATATGGGTTAGGATATTTAGGATTAAGTTCTATAGCTTTATTAAAATCCTGAATTGCTAGGTCATAACGCCCCTTTTGAAAATACATATACCCACGGTTATTATAGGCATACGCATAATTGGGGTTAGCAATTACTGCTTTATCATAATCATCGAAAGCTAAATCAGGCTGATTTTTTTTATTAGCATAAATATATCCCCGCGTTAAATAGGCAGCAGCGTAATTCGGGTTAATTTCTATAGCCTTAGTAAGATCACTAATAGCATCATCATATTGGGCTTTACCTTCATAGGCTTTCCCACGTTTATAATACGCAACTGCATCATTAGAATTGTTGGCAATAGCCTGCGTACAATCAATTATTGCTTGATTTCTTGGATCAACAGCTGATTGTCCCCCATCTGCAAAGGCCACCGAAATACTACTTAAGGCAATCATAAATATTAAAGCAATTATTCTTTTCAAAAGTTCCACTCCTTTAATGTTTCAAGTTTCATTCTATATTTTACTATATTATACATTTTCCACAAAACGACTGCAACCTCAAAAAAGAATAGACCAAATAACCTACTAATTTATTAGCTAATTTTGGTGACCCGTACGAGATTCGAACTCGTGAAGCCGCCGTGAAAGGGCGGTGTCTTAACCGCTTGACCAACGGGCCAGTGTTATATAAATGGTGGGCCCACCTGGGATCGAACCAGGGACCGACCGGTTATGAGCCGGTTGCTCTACCGCTGAGCTATAGGCCCTTAAATTTTAAAATTGGCTCCTTGAGTAGGACTCGAACCTACGACCGATCGGTTAACAGCCGATTGCTCTACCAACTGAGCTATCAAGGAACGTTATCAACAAAAATTATTATATATGATTAATAATAATTCGTCAAGCTATTTTATATTTTTTAAAAGATTTCTTAGAATACTATTCTAAGAAATCTTTTAATTTTTTACTTCTGCTTGGATGGCGTAATTTCCTTAAAGCTTTTGCCTCAATTTGACGAATACGTTCACGGGTAACGCCAAAATTTTGGCCAACTTCTTCTAATGTCCTAGCCCGTCCATCATCTAAACCAAACCTGAGTCTGAGCACTTTTTCTTCACGTGGTGTAAGTGTCTCAAGAACTTCTTCTAGTTGTTCTTTCAAAAGCATAAAAGAAGCTGCTTCTGCTGGCGCTGGCGCATCCTGATCTTCAATAAAATCACCCAAATGTGAATCTTCTTCTTCCCCAATTGGTGTTTCCAATGATACTGGTTCTTGCGCTATTTTCATAATCTCACGAACACGGTCTACATTAATATCCATTTCTTTAGCAATTTCTTCTGGTGCTGGCTCTCTGCCTAACTCTTGTAACAATTGTCGAGAAACCCGAATCAATTTATTGATGGTTTCTACCATATGCACCGGAATTCGAATGGTTCTAGCTTGGTCAGCAATTGCCCTCGTAATCGCTTGACGAATCCACCAAGTTGCATACGTACTAAACTTATAACCTTTATTATAATCAAATTTTTCTACAGCTTTGATTAAACCTAAATTTCCTTCTTGAATCAAATCCAAGAATAACATTCCACGTCCAACATAACGTTTCGCGATACTAACAACAAGGCGTAAGTTAGCCTCTGCTAAACGACGCTTTGCTTCTTCATCGCCTTCCTCCATACGTTTTGCCAAACATATTTCTTCCTCACCAGTCAAAAGAGGCACACGACCTATTTCTTTTAAATACATTCTAACTGGATCATCAATACTAATGCCTTCAGGAATACTTAAATCTATGTCAACTTCATCTTGAGAATTGCTATCAAGTTCATTCACATCCGAATCATCCAAATTATCATTTTCAGTTATTTCATCAACGATTTCAATTCCTTTACTTGTAAAAACTTCATACAAATCATCGATTTCATCTGGTGATAAGTCCTCACTTTGAAGTGCATCCATAATCTCACTATACGTAAGAACGCCACCGCGTTTCTTACCTTTATTCAATAGCTTTTCAACTATCTCATTGCCATGACTTGATAGATTTTTTTTCTCAGCCATTTACTTACCTCCCCTCTCAACAACTGTCCTTTGACAAGACATCGTCTTCACAACCTCTAATTTATTCATAATGCATCTTGTTAATTTCATACTTTATTCGTTGACTTTCCGCTAATTCCTGCAAAAAGCCTTCATCCCCCATACGTTCTAATTCATCAGCCTTAAGGCGATGTTGTTCATATAATCTTTTTAAATATGCTAAATGAATCGTCTTGATACAATCATCAACTAGACGTAGGCTATCTTCCTCTTCCAATTCAATTAACAAACAATGTGATAGTTCCGTATTAATTGATTCATCTAATATCAATGAAGCAGTTACTTCATTGATATCTTCTCCCGCATGATAACTTTCTAATAAAAATTTAATGATTTCATGGTGTTCCTTATTTTGGAATTCATCTAATGTCAATTGAGCTTCCAAATATGGTATAATAGCATTATCATTCCATACCAATCGAATAATATGACGACCTGCACCGATGGCAGCACTATCAACTTGTTGAACAAGCGTATTCATTCTTATATTCTGCCCTGTTTTTACATATTTATCCTTTTGGTTTTGTGGAATTATTTTACGAACTTCGCTGCGGATTGCGCTTTCATCAATACCTAATTTTTGAGAAATGCGGGCGATATATGCATTTACTTCAACAGCATTATCGGTAACCGCCAAGACAGGTACTATTTTCGCTACAACAGCTACTTTGCCTTCTAACGTAGAATAATCGTTTTCACTAAATGCTCTTTCTACTTGATAATCAATCAGTGGTAAAGAAACCTTTACCAAGTCTAAGAACGCATCCTGCCCATGTTTACGAATAAATTCATCGGGGTCTTTGCCATCGGGAATAGAGATGACTCTCACTTGTGCTCCACTTTTCCGAACGATAGAAAGTGCACGCATCGTTGCATTTTGCCCTGCCGAATCGCTATCATAGGCAAAGATAATTTCTGGAGCATATTTTAAAAGTTTTTTGCATTGTTCGATAGTAAAAGAAGTTCCTAAAGAAGCAACTACATTTTGTACTCCATAACTATGTGCCGTAATTACGTCCATATAGCCTTCGACGACAATCGCATAACCAGCCGATTTTATATGACTGTATGCAATATCCAAACCAAATAGAATATTACGCTTATTAAAAATCGTTGTTTCCGGTGAATTTAAATATTTAGGCTGGCTATCATCTAAAACTCTACCACCGAAACCTATCACTTGGCCACGCTCATTTGAAATGGGAAACATCACACGATTTCGAAAGCGATCATAAATTCCTTCAGATTTTCTCTCTACCGCGAGGCCCGATTTGATCAAAATTTCTTCACTAAAGCCTCGTTTCGCAAATGCCATAGATAGCTTATCCCATGCTTCTGGCGCAAAACCTAACTTAAAATTATTTATTACATCATCATTGACTCCACGCTGCAAAAAATATTCTTTTGCATTTTTGCCATAATTCGTTTTTGTAAGACACGCATAAAAAAAATCCCTTGCCAATTCTTGAACTCGCCACAACCTCGCCATTTCTCGTTCTCTAGCAATTTCTTGTGGTGTTTTTTCTTTTTGCGGCAAAGATATATTTAGCTTATTCGCTAAGATTTTTGCGGCTTCAAAAAAGCTAACATTTTCAACTTTCATAATAAAATTAAAAACATTTCCGCCCGTATGGCAACCAAAGCAATAAAAAAAACCTTTATCTGGCGTAACAGAAAAAGATGGTGTTTTTTCATTGTGAAATGGACAACAACCCCAATAATTCTTTCCATTTTTCTTTAAAGATATATATTCTGATATGGTTGTTACTATATCACTTTCTGAGCGCACACGTTCAATAAACTCATCATACATTGCATCTTTCATAAGTTCACCCTTCATCGCGCCCTTATACAATTGATAGGACTTGTTAACTAATTATATTTTAAACTTAAAATATAACGTTTACCTAAATTCGATAAGATTTTACTTTTTCCTGCTTTATTACATAGCAACTTTTTATCTTATAGTTAAATATATTCAATACAAATCGCAAATATCCTTTTTTACTATTGACAATATTGAATTAATTTGATAGATATACAATAAAAAAAGAACAATCTGCAAAAGATTGTTCTTTTTTGCGCCTATATTTGAACCTTTGTTGAGGGAACAAATATTTTTTCAAATAATTGAATAGCATATAAATCAGTAAGTCCAGCAATATAATCTACAGTTGTCGTTTCTAAGCCCCACTTTTCTCTACGAGCGAAAAATTCTGGTGGTAATTCTTCTGGATTTACAAAAAAATAATTGTAAAGCTGCTCAATGACATACGTTGCTTTTTTGCGTTCTACAGCAAGCTCCTTAGAATAATAAATAGTTTTGAACATAAATTGCCTAAATTCATTCATCGCTGATTGAATCGCTTCTGATAAAATAATGTTATTTTTATCCATGGAGGATACAATCATATCAGACACCATAACGGTAATCATCGCTGACGGCTTATTGCCCAAAGTTGCCGATACATTTGGTGGCAACATATTAGGTTCTAGCATGCCCGATCGAATACTATCATCATAATCATGACACAGATAAGCGATTCTATCAGCGGTACGCACGATTTTCCCCTCTAAAGTCATCGGTAAATTAGGACCTGTATGATTGACAATTCCATCTTTTACTTCCCTTGTTAGATTAAGCCCCTCACCATTTCGTTCTAAGTATTCAACCACACGCAAACTTTGTTCATTATGACAAAAATGACCCAGAAGCTTTTGCATTGCTTCTTCACCAGCATGTCCAAACGGTGTATGCCCGACGTCATGTCCAAGTGCAATGGCTTCCGTTAAGTCCTCATTCAAACGCAAGCCTCTGGCGATGGTTCTGGCAATTTGGGCAACTTCTAAGCTATGCGTCATACGCATTCTATAATGATCACCAGGTGCGGTATACACCTGTGTTTTATGCTTTAAGCGACGAAAAGATTTACTATGAATGATTCGATCACGATCTCGTTGGAATGCCGTTCTAAAATCACAGGCATCCTCCTCTAGATCACGAATGCTTGCGTCACTTTTACTAGCAAATGGCGATAAAATTTTATATTCTAATTCTTCACTTCTTTCACGTACATTCATTTTTATCAACTCCCATCTATCTTCATTATATACTTATCCAAAATCAATGCAATCGCATTTAATTTTTTCCAATGCATTTTACAGTTACTTTTGTTATAATACTTTTAGAAGGATGGTGTAAACTGTGAAAAAATTTAAAACCTTATTGTTTTTGTTGGCACTACTACTACTTATAACAACTCCGGTACTTGCAAAACCAATTATTACGTCTGATACAAACTACTTTGATATCAATACTGGACAATACGTTTTAAAAGGCAATGTTTATATCGAAACCGGTAGCCGTATTATCACTGCCGGTCAAGCCAGAGTAGATATGACATCGTTAGAAGTTTGGGCTCAAGATGGTGTTACCGTTCGTCAAGATACTTTAACCTTCCATGGTCAAAGTGTCTATGTTGCTGGTGCAGATAAAACTGCCAATATTACTGGTGGTGTTGATTTATCGCGTGATGGCTTAGCGATTACAGCTAATTCTGTAAAATATAACTGGGATACTAAAATCGCTACATTCAGTGGAAATGTCAATGTGAATAATAATGGTAATTCTTATACCGCTGATTCTGTAAGTTATGATATGGCAAATAACAAAATTTTATAAACAGTGCTATTGAAAAATGGGCTATTGCAATTCAATGCAATAGCCCATTTTTTAATAGCACGCTGAAAATATATAAATTTACTAATTTTCAAAAACTTTTTTAGATAACCACTTTGCTAAAATCAGCAACTTTATTCACCATGACAGTGATACTCTTTAATAACGCTAGACGATTATTTTTTACAGCTTCGTCTTTATCCATAACCATTACTTTATCAAAGAACGCATCAATTGGTGCTGTTAAATCCATCATTGCATCAATCGCACCATGATAGTCTTGGCCTTCGATTAGACTGTCTACTGCACTTGCAGCAGACACATAGGCTTTGTATAAGTTAATTTCCTCAGCAGTATTGAATAAATTTTCTTTAATCTCAATTGCTTCTGCCTTTTTCGCTAAGTTACCAACACGAACAAAAGCTTGAATCGCTTTTGTCATATCTTTACTTGCAAGTTGTTTCGAAATAGCCTTTGCTTTTAAGTAGGTTACATAAACATCGTCCATACCCATGCTAAGCGCTGCATCTACAATGTCATAACGAACTTCTTCGTCAGTTAATACATTTTTCAAACGCAACCGGAAAAACTCTTGGACATCGCTCAATATTTTTGCGGCTTTTTCTTTGTCTGTAATAGAAAGTAAGCGTAGAGCTTCTTTCACTAAAGTTTCTAAAGAAATGCTATATTTTGCATCAATTAAAATATTTACAATACCAAGTGCTTGGCGACGAAGCGCATATGGATCTTGTGAACCAGTTGGTACAAGTCCACGGCTGAAGGTTGCAACGATATTATCTATTTTATCGGCAATGCTAATGAATTGACCAGCAACACTTTTTGGTAATTCATCACCAGCAAAACGTGGTAAATAGTGTTCATAAATCGCTTCAGCAACTTCTGCAGTTTCACCGTCTAACAATGCATATTCGCGCCCCATAGTTCCTTGAAGTTCAGTAAATTCACAAACCATGCCAGTAACAAGATCTGTTTTCGCTAAAGTTGCCCCACGTTCTATCGTTGGTAATACTGCGCTTTCAACGCCAGTATGGCCAACTAAAAATGCTGCAATTTTTGCCAAACGGCCTGCTTTATCAAAAATGCTGCCAAGACCTTCTTGAAATACAACTGTTTTTAATTTTTCTAAACGATCAATTAATTTTACTTTACAATCTTCTTCAAAGAAGAATTGTGCATCAGCAAGACGAGCGCGAAGTACTCTCTCGTTACCATGTTGCACAATTTCAAGATGCTGCGCGCCACCGTTTCTCACCGTAATGAAAATCGGCATTAACGAACCATTTTTTGACATTACCGGGAAATAACGTTGATGTTCACGCATTGGTGTAATTACAGTTTCCGCTGGTAATTTTAAATATTTATCTTCAAAGTTACCGCATAAAGAAGTTGGGTATTCCACTAGGAACACAACTTCTTCTAGTAAATCCTCAGTAATATCAGCATAGCCACCTTTTGATGTAGCTAATTCCTCAATTTGTTTGCGAATGATGCTCCGACGTATATCTTGATCTACAATAACAAACTCTTTTTCTAATGTAGTACTGTATTGTGCCGCACTATGGATAACGATATTCCCTTTGCTTAAGAAACGATGTCCGCGCGTAATATTGCCAGTTTTAACTTCAGCAACGGTAAAATCGATCACTTCCGTACCAAATAAAGCAACCAGCCATTTAATTGGACGAACGAATTTCATATCTAAATTAGCCCAGCGCATATTTTTCGGGAAGTTTAACCCATGGATCAATTCTGGTAGTACACTAGAAAGTAAACTTATAACTTCTTGGCCACTTTCATGCACCATTGCATAAACATATCCATCTTTAATCACAAGGTCTTTGCCGTCTACTTTTTGACCTCTCGCAAAACCTGACCCAGCCTTGGTAAGATTACCATCAGCATCAAAGGCAACTTTGACTGAAGGGCCTTTATTTTCACTGGATATATCCGCTTGTTTCTCGTCAACACCTTGCATAATCAAGGTCATACGGCGTGGTGTACCAACAGCACGAACCGTTTTATAACCAATGCGTAATTCAGCAAATTTTGCTTTAGCAGAAGTTTCGATTTGAGCAAGAATCCCCGGCATAAATCTTGCTGGGATTTCTTCTGTCCCAATTTCTAATAATAGATCCTTACTCATTTACGTTACCTCCTTTTAACAACGGATACCCAAGCTCTTCACGTTGCTTTAAATAACCTTGTGCACAAAGTCTAGCCATATTACGTACTCTAGCAATAAAGCCTGTACGTTCACTTACACTAATTGCCCCACGCGCATCTAATAGGTTAAAGCTATGAGAACATTTTAACACGTAATCATACGCTGGAAGCACAAAGCCTTTTTCGATAACTCGAATTGCTTCTTTTTCATATTTATCAAATAGTTCAAATAGAAGATCAACATCTGCAAGTTCAAAGTTATACGTAGATTGTTCTACCTCATTGCGTTGGAATACATCACCGTACGTAATGCCATTTACCCATTCTAAATCGTAAACATTTTCTACCCCTTGAATATACATAGCCAAACGTTCTAAACCGTATGTGATTTCTACGGAAACCGGATTTACATCGACGCTACCGACTTGCTGGAAGTAAGTAAACTGCGTAATTTCCATACCATCAAGCCACACTTCCCAACCAAGACCCCATGCACCAAGCGTTGGTGATTCCCAGTTATCTTCAACGAAGCGAATATCATGCTCTTCTGGGTTAATTCCTAGTTTCCCCAAACTTTCTAAATACAACTCTTGAATATTATCTGGTGATGGTTTCATAATGACCTGAAATTGATGATGTTGGAATAAACGATTGGGGTTTTCCCCATAACGTCCATCTGCCGGTCTACGGGATGGTTCAACATATGCTACGTGCCAAGGCTCTGGGCCTAAAGCTCGTAAGAAAGTTGATGGGTTCATAGTACCTGCGCCTTTTTCAACATCATAAGGCTGCAATAAAATACAATTTTGACCAGCCCAAAATTTTTGTAAGGTCAGGATAATATCCTGAAATGTCATAACAAAGATTCCTCCTTAAATTTAAAATTAGCAATATAAATAGCAGAAAAAACAAAAACATCCCGCCCTGTAACAATAAAATTGTTACAGGGACGAGATGTATATTACCCGCGGTTCCACCCTGATTGGCATTTCGCCCACCTTCATCTATTGTGAGGTTTACTGACCTTCTAGGTTTTCCTCTCACAGCTTCGGAACGCCTTTCACTTATTTTTACCGAGCTTACACCATCCTCGAATCGCTATTTGCAATAAGTTACTTTTTCCTGCATCGCTTTATTTAAATTGCTAATTAAACTACCAAATACCATTTCAGTCTAACAAATTGCCTAAGTAATGTCAATCTAGGATTTAATTTTTAAGCATTGCTAACTGTTTAATAAACTCTAAGGACTTTAACGGTTTTTCAATAAGAAAAACCAAATACCCAAGCAACAATTTTTCTGTTTGCAATAAAACTGCACCATTAATACTAAACGCAGCTGGGTCTTGCCAATCCAACTCTAATAATTTTTGAATAAAGCCTTGCATCTTAACCGGCATATCAATCAACTCTGAATCTGGCAACTTACAATTTTTGCAAATAGCACCACCTTTTTCGAATGAAAAAAATGCATCAGTTTCAATTGAGTGTCCACAAACGACGCATTCTGCATAGACAGGCTGATAACCAGTATACTCTACTAGCTGATAGGCCGCCGCTAACGCCACAAGCCGCGGATTACGTTTAGATAACATTTCCAGTGCACAGACTATTAAATCGTAAATGTGCGGTTCTGGATGCCTTTCTGGGCAAACCTCTACAACAAGCTCCGTTAAAAAAGTTGCATACGCCATAGCATCTAAATTCTCGCGTAAATTTTTAAATGAGGTAATCGTCTCACACTGTCTGATTGTGTCTAAATGAGTTCCTGCCATAACGCCAAGTTCTAAATGACTGAACGCCTGCATACCGCCAGCAAGTGGCGATTTCGGTCTTCGGCACCCATACGCAACGGCAGTAACTTTACCCAGATCTCTTGAAAAAAAAGTAACCATTTTATCAGCTTCGCCCCAGTTGCGCACGGCTAACAAAATGGCCTCTGTTGAATATTGTGCCATTTAAACACCTAACTCATGAAATTAATGTTCATATTGCTTTGAAACATCTTCCACTTTTATTTGATTTTGAAATTCCTGAGCTTCCCGTTCATCCTCGCAATTACGATAAAATAAATACGCCTCAATTCGTCCTGTATCTTTGAACATATCCCACATCACATTTTTCAAAAACATAGTACATCATCCCTTCGCAAATGCTATCTCAATGAACACTTACTTATAATAATGCTTAAACAAAAAAGATTCTTAATAAAGTTCTACCTATACAATTACGTGTTGAAAATTGAACTCTACTAATAGGATAGCCGATTTAAAGAAAAATATAAAGAGTAAAAACAAATTTTACAATACTATTTTTAGGAAATTTTTCATTTTACTATTTCGCTGCTTTCTATTTTTTCGCTATCTAGTTCTTCACCTTGCCGTTTTGGCATAACTGTACCTGCAGTAAGGATATATTGCAGTGCAGACTCACTACTGATATTGAGATAAATCAAATCTTTTTTCGGTATGATTAAATTTGTCCCTGAAGTCATATTCAAGCTCCATGGCACAAATACACAAACATGTTCTTCTGTTAAATGCTCCTTTAACGGCTCTGATAATTCAGACATAACGAAGCCAATTGCTTTTGCTCCACCATGTTGATATGGAACTAGCACAGCCTCCTTAAATAAATTGTTTGATTCAAAAACTGCAGTCGATAAATGCTTAACACTATTATAGATAAATTTCACAAATGGTATTCTATTTAAAAGACCTTCACCAAAACTAATACAACGTTGTAAAATCCAATACGAAGACAACCAGCCTGTTAATAAAATCAAAGCCAAGACTGTGATCAAGCCAATCCCAGGAAAATGAATTGGCAAATGCCTTCCCAGTAAAACTTCTGTAAATGAAAAAATTTCCATAATAACAAAAATTGTAATTACAATTGGAACAATGACAATGAGACCATTAAAAAAATATTTAGATATAAATTTCATTTCTACACTCCTACTAGCTCGACTTAAAAAAAATAAAAAAATGATCGGGCGTATACCAACTATGCATACACCCGATTATGTTGCTTATTCGTAGCCTAAACCACGTAAAATACCATCTCGATTGCGCCAATCTTTTTTTACTTTTACCCATAAATCAAGATATACTTTCGAGCCCAATAAATTCTCAATATCGACGCGCGCCATTGCACCAATTTCTTTCAACAAGGCACCTTTTGCCCCAATCACGATACCTTTTTGTGAATCACGTTCTACATAAATCGTCGCCCTGATATAAACATCATCATTTTTACGCGTTGCCATTTCCTCTATATCTACCGCAATCGCATGAGGAATTTCTTCTCGTGTCAAATGAAGGACCTTTTCACGAATCAGTTCAGCTGTAACCAAACGTTCTGGTTGGTCAGTTACCATATCACTTGGATAATATTGCGGACCCTCTTCTAAGTGTTTTTTCACTTCTGTTATAAGCCCGTCCAAGTTAGTTTCTTCTTTAGCTGAAATCGGCACGACGCCAATAAAATTATAGCGTTCGGAATAACGAGAAATGGTTGGCAGCACTTGTTGCTTGTTGATTTTATCAATTTTATTTACCACTAGAATAACTGGCTTATTCGTTGATTGTAAGCGCTCTAAAATATACAACTCACCTGCACCTAGTTCTTCACTTGCATCGACAACAAATAAAATAACGTCCACTTCTTTTAACGTATTTTCTGCTGCCTTTACCATGTACTCACCAAGTTTATGTTTTGGCTTGTGAATCCCCGGTGTATCAATAAATACAATTTGTGCATCATCTTGCGTTAAAACACACAAAATTTTATTTCTTGTTGTTTGTGGCTTGTCAGACATGATAACAATTTTTTGACCAATCAAACTATTGACCAACGTTGATTTACCTACATTTGGTCTACCAATTACGGCAACAAAACCAGATTTATAATTACTTTCCATATTCATTCTCCTTCATCAACTCTTGTTTTTAAAAAAATAATAAAATTCCTACCACAAATGCCGAGATACTGGCGACAAGGACTGCGCCGGCCGCAACATCCTTAATAATTTTTGCTGTTGGATGAAACTCCGGTGATAGCATATCTACCACCAATTCAAATGCAGTATTGATCATTTCTACCATGAGTACACTCATCACCGTAATCACTAAAATACTCCATTGATAACGATTTAGTTGATAATACCACGCAAGAGCGCAAACACATACCGCTACAATCACATGAACTTTATAATTGCGTTCTTTTCGTAAGCAATACCATATACCAGCAAAAGCATAACCAAAAGATTTTAATAAATTCGTACTTTTCATTTGATTACGCTCTAATAATTCCTAGATGGCCGAGTACATATTCTTCCTCTTTACGCATTTCACGGCGATCTTCTTCTTCTATATGATCATATCCCAACAAGTGCATCATACCATGGACTGTCAAAAAAGCAAGTTCCCGTTCCAAACTATGACCGTATTCTTCGGCTTGATCCATCGCCCGTTCAATCGAAATAATAATATCACCCAGCATATTAACATCTGGACCATCAATAATCTCTGGTTCTTCACCTTCATTTAAGGCGAAGGAAATAACATCTGTAGCGGCATCTTTATTACGATAATTGCGGTTAATCTCTCGGATATGATCATTATTTGTTAAGGTCACACTTACTTCCGCTGTGTCTAAACCATATAACTCAGCTGCTTTATTTATTACTTTCCTCACTGTTTCCTCTAGGTTCGGTGCTATTATCAGCTCCGTTGGAAAGTTGCTTAAGACTATTTCCATTTTGTTTATTTTTCCTCTCTATTTCTTTAATCGAATCTGGATATTCTATTCGTGAATGGAACATACTTGACAAGATGCGAATGTACACATCACCAATTTCAGTTAAATCACGCAACATCAAATTACATTCATCAAATTGTCCATCATTTAAGCGTTCACGTATAATTTTTCGCACCATAGCTTCAATACGATTGGAATTCGGCTTACTAATCGAGCGTACAGCAGCCTCGCAGGCATCAGCAATCATAATCAAAGCTGCCTCTTTTGTTTGTGGCTTCGGCCCTTCGTAACGAAAGTCTGATTCAATGATACATTCGCTATGGTCGCCCTCTGTTGCTCGATGATAAAAATAAGAGGCAAGCAAAGTACCATGATGTTGGGCTACAATATCAGAGATGATTCTTGGCAACTTATATTCACGACATAACTCTAATCCATCCTTGATATGAGAAGTGATAATCAAGGTACTTAACGTCGGCGCAAGTTTATCATGAGGATTTTCGCCACCAAATTGATTTTCCACGAAAAAATATGGTCGCTTGATCTTACCAATATCATGATAATACGCCCCTACCCTAACGGTCACAGGATCAGCACCGATCACATCAGCTGCTGCTTCTGCTAAGTTACCCAGTAACACACTATGATGATACGTACCTGGTGCTTCTAGCAAAAGCCGTTGCATCAGTGGATGATTTGACTGCCCAAGCTCCAACAATTTAATAGGTGTCGTAATATTAAAAGCATGCTCTAAATATGGTAAAATCCCTGTTGTAATAATTGCAGAGCCAATTCCATTCGCAACACCAAGGAGACACTGTAACATCAGTTCCGAAGATTCTATTTGCATCATCAGCCCAGTTGCACCAATTACTAAGAAGTTTACAACCGCAATCAAAATTCCAGTCGTGGTCAAGCTATAACCATGCGCCAGCTTGGCTACATTATAAACGCCAACCGTACTACCAAGCAAGGCCGCCGCTACTGCTCGTAAATCATAGTCAACAACCACACCAAACAACATAGCAAGTGCTAAACTAGCCACCATACCAACACGCGGATGAATCAAAATTGCCGTAAGTAATGCCCCTGTGGCAATTGGTCCAGCAAAATAGGAATAATAACTGGCAACCTTAGCTAGGCATAAAGCAATGATCATAATCAGACCAATCAGTACTAACAATAAATCTTTTACATAAATCGGATGCTCAAACTTATAGATGAACATCAACAAAATTGACATTACAACGATTACAAAAATAGTTAGTCCTAAGATATGGTATTCATTTACTTGTCCTTTATGTAGGCCAACTTCGTCCATCATATTGATTTGAGCCGCCGTTATAACATCCCCACGTCTAACAATAACTTGTCCCTTACGAATCGTTTCTCGTACAGATTCTACACTTGCTACTGCCGTTTTTTTACGTTTTTCAGTTTCTTTCACATTTAATATAACATTGGGCATCAATAATTTATTAACTAAATGCTTCACCACAACTTTGGCATGATCACTCATATTGAGCTCATCAATTTCAATAGCTATATACTTTTTAGTAGTTGCTACTTCATCACCATGCACACCACGTTGTAAGTAGCGTCTTAAAAATGCCAAAGTAGTATCCTTTGCCTGCGATAGTTCAGTAACATCCAAACCAGTTAAAACATTTAATGTTTCCTCATTGAAATTTAAGTACTGTAAATTTGTTAAAAGCTTTTGTTTCACCTCATCAGTCGATGGTTTAGCATTGGGAACCAAAGTGCCGGAACCTTCTGCAGCTTTTAAAGCATTAAAAATATTATTTACTTCATCTTCCGCCCTGCCTTGTACAGCAACATCCAAATCATAGACAGGCGTGACACTGGCCACAACTTCTTCTTCTAATTTTTTTGTTTTCGCTGTATCAATATAGGATACCGTACGTGTTGCAATAATATCACGGTCACTTACTGTTCCTTCTTCAACATCTACTTTATCTGAACTAATATCAACAGACAGTACCACCAAAAACAAAAACAAAAACACTACGCCAAGAACCATCCGCCTTGTTGCAGGTTTTGTATGCAGTCGTTCCTGTTTGAACAAAAACAGCTGCAAGCGTCTACCTATTGATTTCAATTAAAAACACCTGCCTTACTTTTCAGTTTGCATTGCATTTTTTTGCCCATACAAATCATAAGCCCGAACAATTCGTCCTACTACTTCGTGACGAATAACATCGCCAGCTTCAAGATGAATACATTGAATTCCTTCCACATTCGCCAGCACAGCTTGCGCCTCTGCCAATCCAGATAATACACCTCGTGGTAAATCCGTTTGCGTTAAATCACCGGTTACTACCATTTTGGAGCCAAATCCTAGCCTTGTTAAAAACATCTTCATCTGCTGCGTTGTGGTATTTTGTGCTTCATCTAAAATAACAAAAGAATCGTCGAGCGTACGCCCGCGCATATAAGCAAGTGGTGCTACCTCAATGATATTTTTAGACATAAATTTTTGAAACGTCTCCACTCCTAAAATATCATATAGCGCATCATATAATGGCCTTAGATAAGGATCAACTTTATCTTGCAAATCCCCCGGTAAAAATCCTAACCTTTCCCCAGCTTCCACTGCCGGCCTAGTTAAAACAATCCGTTCTACTTCTTTATTACGAAGTGCCGCCACAGCCATAACAACAGCAAGATAAGTTTTCCCTGTTCCAGCAGGACCTATTCCCAAGGTGATATAATTTTGCTTAATCGCATCTAAATAGACACGCTGCCCTAAGGTTTTTGGTTTTACTTGCCGCCCCTTCGCTGTAACTAAGATAACTTCACTAAACAAATGATGTAATGAGTCCCCCTTGCCTTTATTCACTAAATCAATACTATAGCGCACTTCATGCATCGTAATTGTATTGCCTTGTTTATGCAAAAACAATAATTCCTGCAAGACTTTTTCTACCTTTATAACTTCACTACATTCTCCTTTTATCATAATTTCATCACCACGGCTCGTGATCTGGCAATGAAATTCTTTACAAAAAGCATTGAAGTATTCGTCATTATAACCTAACAATGCTAATGCTGTTTTTTTATCTTCTAAACTAAACTTTTTTTCTGCAATCTCCTGCAAAACTCAGCCTCCTTACTCCTTATTATATTGATTATACATACCAATCAATTCTTCTGTTTCTATCGTCAACTTTACCCGAATTAAATTTGGGTCTTCCGTATCAATTACTGTAAGATCTTGGGCGATCACATAAGCATCCAGCGGAATCTGTACTTTATTTTCCGTCAACGCTTCTCGCGTAGCAATTTTCTTTGCTTCTATTTCATCTATCGCAATCGTATCAACTTCCAATTCACGATAAACATCTATAATAG
>JARBTT010000228.1 GCA_029240055.1 Anaerosinus sp. | reverse complement strand
AAAATTTATAAGGCTTAGAATTACACAAATCATTATGTTTAATATGTTCTATTACAAAAACGAAAATGATTCTTTTTTTTTGCTAAAGTGTCGAATAAAATACGTGGATGATTTGATTTTGGCTACAATTCTATATTATCAAGCTAAATATACATATTTTATAGAATTCGAAATTTCATTATAACAACGTAAAATTTATAAAAAATTAACAAAAATTGGATTTTTATTAAAAAATACATAAATTAGTGCCAGCCAAAGGGAAATTTTACTAATTAAAACATGTCAAAAAATTTTAACGAGTTCATTGCGAGCGTTGAGAAACGCAATCCAAATGAGCCAGAATTCTTACAAGCTGTAAAAGAAGTTACAGAGGATTTATTTCCTTATATCACAAACAATCACCCTGAATTTTTCGACCAAAAAATTCTTGAACGTCTGACCGAACCTGAGCGTATTATCTCTTTTCGCGTAACCTGGTTAGATGACAATCATAATGTACAAGTAAACCGTGGATACCGTGTGCAAATGAATAGTTCTATAGGTCCATATAAAGGCGGACTTCGCTTCGCTCCTTCTGTAAATCAAAGTATCTTAAAATTCCTTGCTTTTGAACAAGTTTTCAAAAACAGTTTAACAGGCTTACCGATCGGTGGCGGTAAAGGTGGTTCTGATTTTGATCCAAAAGGCAAATCAGATAACGAAATCATGCGTTTTTGCCAAAGCTTTATGACGGAATTATACCGTCATATTGGAGCCGATACAGATGTTCCTGCTGGCGATATCGGTGTTGGTGGGCGTGAAATTGGCTTTTTATTCGGACAATTTAAGCGTCTTCAGAACAATTTTACCGGGGTTCTAACAGGTAAAGGTGAATTATGGGGCGGTTCCTATATTCGTCCGGAAGCTACAGGATATGGCCTACTATACTTCGTAGATTGTATATTTAAACATAAAGGACAATCCTTACAAGGAAAAGTTGCAACAGTTTCAGGTGCTGGTAATGTTGCATTTTATGCAGTTGAAAAAGCAATGCAGTTAGGTGCAAAAGTAATTACGGTTTCCAATAGCCTCGGCACATTGTATGATCCAGATGGCTTTGACACAGAGAAAATGGCTTTTGGAGCAACTTTGGGACGGAATTTAGACCAATACCCTACTCGTTATCCAAATGCACAGTTTTTACCAGGACAAAAACCGTGGCAATTTAAATGTGATATTGCATTACCATGTGCGACACAAAATGAATTGGATCAATCCGATGCAAAAACACTTGTGGCAAATGGCTGCATCTGTGTTGCTGAAGGCGCTAATATGCCTTCCACTGCCGAAGCAATTAAGGTTTTCTTAGATGCTAAAATTAGTTTTGCACCAGGGAAAGCGGCAAATGCTGGCGGGGTTGCCGTAAGTGGTCTGGAAATGTCTCAAAACTCGATCCGTACACAATGGGGTACCGAGGAAGTTGATAGCCGTCTGAAAACAATTATGGAAAGTATTCACGAGACTTGTTTGAAATATGGCAAAGAAAGTGACTTTGTTAATTACTTAAAAGGTGCCAATATTGGCGGCTTTATTAAAGTGGCTAATGCCATGAAAGCTCAGGGAGTTGTATAATCAGCCTTTTTCTAATCATATCATAATCCTGAACGCTCAAATGTATTTCATTTGGGCGTTTTTTTATATTTTTATGGTAATTTTTAAAACAAAAGATTTACATGAGATTAATAGCGGAACTCCCCCATCCTGATTGCAAGATTTCCATCTTTGGAATGAACCAGAAATTCATCATCAAATTTGAACAAGGAAATCTGGAGCAATCCTATAAAATTGCAGAGGTTGACATCATAGGCGGCGTAAATGGTGTTTTTGAATTGCTTGATGAGGAATTTCTTAAAAGTGTAATAGACCAGTTCTCGTTAATGCGTCAATCTTTTAACGGTGCTTACAGTAGATACGAATAGCGACAATTATGTTAAACTACCTTTATTTTGCGGCATTTTGGGCTTGCCAAATTGTCTCCTCTATCCTATTTAAACTGGGCGGGATTCACCCCAAATATAAATGGGCGGCGTTGATTGTTGGGAATATTATTTTGCTTTCGGCAAGTTGGTTTCTGATTCAATTATTTAAGAATGTCTCTCAACCTATTGTTATCGCATTATGTTCAGGTGGGACTTTTCTGACGGTGCAGTTGGCAATGGCATTTTACTTTAAAAGTCCATTGAGCTGGCAGCAGGTTGTCGGTATGTTTGTTATCATTGTCGGTATGGTGATGATCACCTTTGGAGGCAAAGATCAAGCGATCTAAAAAGATAAAAAAGAACTCACAGGTGTAAAATGCGAGTTCTTTCTATTGCTATAAATAAGCGTAAGTTATTCCGTCTCCACCCCGGTCTTGATGTTCATCTTCAAACCGACTAACATGGCTGTATTTACGCAAGTAATCCCGAATGAATTTTCGTAAAATGCCGTCTCCTTTACCGTGGATAATTTTTAAAGATGGGTAGCCTACCATAACAGCCCTATCCAGTACTTTCTCCAATTCATTCAGTGCATCTTCGGTGCGCATCCCTCTGAGGTCAAGTTCCGGATTAAAATCTGCGACAGTACCCGCAGACAATGATTTAGACAAACTTTTTGCTGATTTCTTGTTTTCACGTCCTTCGAGCTTAATGACATTCTTTCGCTTCTGTACTGTTCTCAATTCTCCCATAGCAAGAATCAAGTTGTTTTTGGCGATTTCAACAACCTGTGCTTCAGCGCCATTATCAATAATCTGTACCCAGTCACCTATACTCAATTCGGAGGACTCCGCTATTTTTTCTTTAATGACATGCTTCACTGTTTGCTCTTTCGGCAAAACAGCTTTCAGAGCTTGATCCAGATTGCTGCGCAACTCTCGGGTTTTCTCCTTATCAGCTTTCGCCGATTTGATCTGCGCAACCGTATTTTCGATTAATTTATTAGAGTTCTTAATGATTTCCTGAGCCTCCTCTTTGGCTTTTTTCAGGATAACCCGCTTATTTTCTTCAAGATAACCTTGTAATTCCAAGTACTCAGATTTAAGCGTTTCAAGTTCTTTCTCTCTTTTATTGATGGCTACTTTCGTGTCAAACACCTCTTTCTTCTCCCTTTCAAGATCGATCAACAAGGTATCTACCTTTTTCTGTTGTACACCTATTTTCCCTTTGGCGGCCTCTAGAATATCCTTGCCTAAGCCAATTTTCTGTGCAATTTCGAAGGCATAAGAGCTTCCAGGTTTACCGATCTGGAGAATATACATTGGACGCATCTCGCGGTTATCGAACAACATAGAAGCATTCTCCAGGCCCGTTGTATTGCTCGCAAATACCTTCAAGTTTGAGTAATGGGTTGTTACGACTCCTCTAATCTGCTTTTTATTCAACGATTCCAATACGGCTTCGGCAATAGGTCCGCCAAATAGAGGGTCTGTTCCCGTACCGAATTCATCAATGAGTACCAAGGTGCGTCCATTGGCAAATTCCGTAAAATACTTCATTTTCGACAAGTGTGCACTGTAGGTACTGAGGTCACTCTCAATAGATTGATCGTCACCAATATCAGCAAATATTTGCTTGAATACACCTACTTTCGTCGTCGGCTCAGCTGGGATCAATAGACCTGATTGCACCATGATCTGTAGCAAGCCCACTGTCTTCATACATACTGACTTACCACCGGCATTTGGTCCAGAGACAACAATAACACGT
>JARBTT010000227.1 GCA_029240055.1 Anaerosinus sp. | reverse complement strand
TACCATCATAATCGTTGATAACCCAGTTGTGGTCAAACCCGCCAGCAAATTGAAGCTGAGCAAAGTCATCATCAATATGATCACCAATTCTAGTTGCTTGTCTTAAATCTAAGGGTGTGTTTTTTACAGGCGCAATTTCACCAGTTGGCAGAGATTCTTGGTCAGCAACGGTATAATAGTCTGCAAAGAGTTGAATTTGTTGATCTAGAATTGTACCGCTATTATAGCCAGATAAATTGAAGTAGGTATGGTTGGTGAGGTTACATATCGTATCGGTATCACTCATGGCTTTATATTCAATCAATATGGTATTGTCCTCGGATAATGTATAAGTAACATGGGTAGTCAACATTCCAGGATAGCCTTCTTCACCAGCTTGGCTTATGTAGGTAAGTTTTAATTGATTGTCGCTCACTTGTGCATCCCAGACTTTTTTATCAAAACCGATTTTGCCACCATGCAAATGATTGTTGCCGTTATTACAGTAAAGCTGATAGTCTTTAGCGTTCAAATGAAATTGACCTTTGGCAATTCGATTGCTGCACCGACCGATAAGGGCACCGATATATTTATCTTGTTTTTCATAGCTGGCAAGGTCATCATAACCTAAAACCACATCGATGGGCGTTCCATTTTTATCAGGTACCTCTACCGATACTAACGTACCGCCGAAGCTTGAAATCATGATCTTCATTTTATTTTTGTTGGTTAAGGTATAAAGAGAAACGGTGGCTCCTTGCTCAGTTGTTCCGAATGCTTGTTTAGAAACTTCAATCATTTGTATTCCCCCTACAATGCTAGTTTTATAGTAGTGTGTTATTACCTATTGATTAAGAAAAAGTTCAAACTATACTCAGAATATCACTTAAAAATAGGGTTGTAAATAATAAGATTGTTTGATAAAATTTGGTAAGTAATATATGAAGGCGATCAATGATAATTCTAGTCAAAGAACGTAGAATGTTTCTTAAATACAGCTGCTTGAACGATAAGTGAATTTTATTATTCCAAAAATGAAATTTATTAAAATATGAATAAAAACGTGGTACTATTATCCTGTATTATGTTAAAATAGATAGAAGATTGATATGGAGGAGAGAAAATATGAATTTCAAGAATATTAAATTTAAATTTTTAGCATTTTTAATTCCTTTATTTATAATTATGTTCGCAATTTTAGGTCAAACCAGTTATTATTTAGCAAGTAAAAATTTGTATGAAACGACAAATGATTCTGCTAATGCAATAAGTGAGAAGTTTTCTATACAAACGTATCATCAATTACATAGTAAAATCGCTCGGCTTGAAGAGTTGGCTACTCAGCCAGTGATCTTAAGCCAAAATCAAGAACAAATGGTTCCTCTATTGGCTAATATACAAAAAAGAGTTGGCGGCTATGCTGTTATGTTTTATATTGATGCGAAAGGTCAAGGCACAACATCAGAGGGGAAAAACTTTGATTATAGTGATCGGGCTTATTATAAATATGTTATGCAGAATAAAAAATCTTATATCTCAGAACCAATCGTTTCAAAAAGTACGGGTAAGTTAGCAATTGTTGCAATTTCGCCAGTCTTTTCTAACAATCAAGTCGTTGGTTTGGTTGGTGGAACGATTGGCTTAGATACATTATCAGATATTATGGCTCAGGTGAAATTTGAAGATACTGGATATGGCTATTTGGCTGATGAAACAGGACTTGTACTTGCTCACGCGAAAAATCCAGATAGTGTGGGTAAGTTGAATCTAACAGAAAAAACAGTGAATAAGGAAGTTAAGGCTGCTAGCAGTGAATTAGATGATCGCCTCATATCTGGATTTAAGGCTGCACTTGATACAGGAAAACAAGTAACTGCAAAGTATACTGGGCTTCAGGGAAATGAAGATTTTGCTGTACTGACTCCTTTTGAAATGGACGGCAGACGTTGGGTTATGGTGGTTAGTGCTCCAATGTCAGAGGTCAATAGTGGGGCAAAAACATTGTGGATTACGATGCTGGGAATATCTTTGTTTTTTGTTATTATCGCAGTAGGAATTATTTATATTTTTGCAAAACGTATTGCTAAACCAATCGAACAAATTCGTGATGAATGTGTAGTTTTAAATGATGGCGATTTTAGAGCGCAGACAATAAATATTAATTCAGAAGATGAAATCGGTCAGCTAGCGCAAGGATTTCATAGTATGCGTGATAATTTACGAATTTTAATAACAAAAGTACAAAATCAAGCTGAAAAAGTGGCGGCATCTAGTGAAGAATTAACTGCTGGGGCAACGCAGTCTGCTGAATCTTCTAATCAGGTAGCTAGCTCAATTAGCGAGATTGCAAAAGGGATCGAGCAACAATCTATGGCAGCTGAAGATGTCAATATCATTGCTGACCAATTAAGTAAAACAGCCGATGAAATTTCGGGAAAAACAAAAGAGATTGCTGAAACTGCTAGCAGTGCTAGTAATGATGTAGAACTTGGTCGTTCCTCCATAGCTAAGGCTGTTGCTCAAATGCAAGAGATCGGAGAGGGCTCGACGCAGATTCAAGAAGCGGTTTCGGAACTAGCAAGGGGATCTAAGGAAATTAGTGATATTGTTAATTTGATCTCAAATATTGCGGGGCAAACGAATTTGTTGGCACTGAATGCAGCTATAGAAGCAGCAAGAGCTGGGGAACAAGGACGTGGCTTTGCTGTTGTAGCGGATGAAGTAAGAAAACTTGCTGAAGAATCCAATCAATCTTCGCAAAAAATTGGCGAGTTGGTTAAACGTAATCAGCTGGGTATGGAAAAAGCAGTAGCTGCAAGTAAAGCTGGAACAGAGGGGATTCATCTTGGTATCGAAGCTGTCAATTCAGCGGATGAAACCTTCAAAAATATTGTTAAAGTGATTCTTCATTTATCCGAAGAAATTGCAACAGTTTCTGAATCCATTGAAATGATGGCTTTTGGTAGTGGCGCCATGGTAGCGTCTATTGGCGAAATTGAAAAAGTTAGTAAAACAAATGCAGGAGAAGCGCAGACAGTATCTGCGGCAACGCAGGAACAATCAGCATCCATGCAAGAAATTGCTTCGGCAAGCCAAAGTCTAGCGAACCTTGCGAGTGATCTACAAGAAGCGGTTGCGAAATTTAAAGTATAATTGAATGAAGGAGTAAAAGGTCCAACAAATAGTTTTGATTTAACTATTTGTTGGACCTTTTTATCATTCGCACGAGCCAGTTATGTAGTTAGGCCAATGTATTGGTTAAGGAACCAATATGCTGAATAGAAACGGTTACTTTATCACCCGCTTTAAGCCACTTTTGTTCAGCTTCGGGATAACCTAAGATGACGCCACTTGGGGTTCCGGTGAAAATAATATCACCAGGTTTTAAGGTGAAATGTTTTGAAATATAACTTACAATTGTTGCACAATCAAAGATTAAGTCGCTGGTATTAGCAGATTGGCGTACGATACCATTGACTAGGCATTCGATGTCTAGGTTGTTTGGATCAATTTCATCCGAGGTTACGATATAAGGACCGATCGGCGCGAAGTGGTCACAGGTTTTGCCAAGGAGCCACTGTCCGGTGCGCATTTGTAAATCGCGTGCGCTCAGATCGTTACCAACCGTATAACCAAAAATATAAGATAAGGCATCTTCCTTGCTTACATTTACAGCTTCTTTGCCGATGATGATCACGAGTTCAGCTTCATAGTCGAATTTTTCTGCGGATTTTGGTAAAGTAATGACCTG
>JARBTT010000226.1 GCA_029240055.1 Anaerosinus sp. | reverse complement strand
TGGTGGAAAATCACCTTGGAACTTAGAGTATGGAAAAATCATGATGTGGTTTTTCTTGGTAGGGGATGCCTTCACATTTTCTGCATTTTTGGTTTATTATGGCGCACAACGCTTTTCTCACCCAACTTGGCCAGATCCTGATAAGATTTTCCAATCTATCCCGGGTATTGCGGAGCATGGTCAACCTTTGGTATTCGTAGGTTTGATGACCTTTATCCTGATTATGTCTTCTGTGACAATGGTTTTAGCTGTTGAAGCTGGTCACCGTAATCAAAAAAATGAAGTTGTCAAATGGATGCTATGGACAATTTTAGGAGGTATCTGTTTCGTAGGCTGTCAGGCTATTGAGTGGACCCACTTACACCACATGGGTTTCTGGTTTGGTAAAAATCCAGCTACAGGTCTAGAAGGGGATGCGATTAAAACTGCATTGCTACCATACTTTACACACGATATTTCCTATACATCGGCGTTGCAATTTGCAAACTTGTTCTTCACGATTACAGGTTTTCACGGTTTCCACGTTACTGTAGGTATTATATTAAACATCATCATTCTTTGCATGACTTTGAATAATACTTTTGAAAATCGTGGTTCTTATTTAATGATTGAAAAAGTAGGTTTATATTGGCACTTTGTGGATTTGGTGTGGGTATTCGTATTTACATTCTTCTACTTAATCTAATTACTGAATTAATAATTTTAGATCGCTATGTCACAATATCAAGATAATATCGCTCACGGAGAGCATGCTCACGAAGGTGGGATGGATAAGAAAGCCATTTGGAGAGTATTTGGCGTACTTTTGGCGCTTACTTGTCTAGAGTTCTTAATTGCGTTAGGTTTTGTTCACCACTGGCAAATTTTGGCCAAAGGTGCATTGGTAAATACCATCTATATTGTTTTAACATTAGTTAAAGCATATTATATCGTTGCATTCTTTATGCACTTGAAATTCGAAAAATCGAGTTTCATCGTTACCGTAGCAATAGTCTTTATTTTTATTATTTATTTTATCGTCCTGATGTTAGTTGAGGGAGGTTTCTTGGCTGGTGCTTTTCAAGAGCATCAATTGTTTCCAAATAAATAGATAAGGTGAATAATGGACAATAATACTGGACAAAAGAAAGGTATTAAAACTATATTGATCCTGGCAGTAATTCTTTTATTGCCAGGATTTTTATATTTTATACTAAATAAAAGCGGTTCGAATAGTTACGCTTCACTGCCGATTCTAGGTAAGAAGGAAGTGCCGGGGACAACGCACCGGAAGTGGGGACGTGATATTCCCGATACGGTCTATCATACGGTTCCGCCCGTTGATTTCGTTAATTATGACGGCAAGCATGTGCGCCTATTAGACAGTGATACGACGCTATCCGTGGTACATTTGATGTATTCAAGAGACGCTTCATTGTCGCGAACGATGGTGAAAAAGCTAGACCAGATTGCCAATCGTTTTATTCATAACAAAAAGGTAAAACTGTATTCGATCACAGTAGACACAAGTTATGATACACCCAAAGTATTGGCGAAATATGTTAAAGTTTACAAACCCTGGACTAAATCTTGGTTTTTTGTGACAGATCCTACTGTGGATATCTTTAAATTTGCCAGAGAGAGCCTATTACAGGATGCAATGGTCAACAATGATAATAATAAGCCATTTATAATTGGTTCGAATTATTTATTACTTGATACGAAAGGGCGAATTAGAGGGATGTATGACATTAACGTAAAAACAGACGTGGACCGTCTTGAGGATGAAATTAAGTTATTGTTGGTGGAGGAAATTCGGAATCATCCGGCTACCATAGAACAAAAGAGGTAATTATCATTATGGAAGAGAGTCTTATTAAGGAGAAAAAGTATAGCAAGTGGATCTGGCTATTGTCTATTGTGATTCCAATAGTTGTGGCTATCCTATTTACTGTTAATTTACAAAAGCTGGGCTACGATGTAAAGCCATTGACGTTTTTGCCCCCTATTTACGCTACAATTAATGGTATTACTGCAGTACTGTTGGTTTGGGCTGTCGCAGCAATAAAGAAGGGAAATAAAACATTGCATGAGCGTTTGATTAAATATTGTATTGCTTGTTCCCTGGCTTTTTTGGCGATGTATGTGGCTTATCACATGACATCGATCGAAACAAAATACGGTGGTGAAGGAATTTTTAGACCTATCTATTTCTTTATATTGATCACACATATACTCTTGTCTATCATTATAATTCCATTTGTACTTTTTACTTTCGTACGGGGTATTTCGGGATCTTATGAGCGACATAAGAAGTTGGCTCGGATTACCTACCCGATGTGGCTGTATGTTGCAGTGACAGGTGTCATTGTCTATTTGATGATTTCACCTTATTATATAGGTTAATTTAATAAAGGAGAGTGCTTATGAAACGTATTTGGATATATCAAGCTGATCGCATCCTCACGGTTGAGGAGGGGCAACAAATAGCAGTGGAACTATCGGCTTTTGCTGAGCAGTGGAAAGTGCATGGTAAGCCCTTGTCTGCGTCTGCTGAACTGTGCGACAACCTTTTTATTATTCTAAAGGTTGATGAAGATATCGCGGCGGCATCCGGTTGCTCCGTTGATAGTTCGGTTCGTTTCCTGAAGGGAATAGAGGACAGGTATCATGTTCAGCTCTTTGACCGTATGCAGTTTGCGTATAAATCAACGAATGGTGTGGTAGTAGCGAATCGTGAAGAATTTGAAAAGCTTTTGGCCGCCGGTGAAATAGATGACAACACGCTTGTGTTTGATAATACGATCACTTACGATCATCAGCTGGATAGTGCCTGGATTGTTCCTTTTAAGGAAAGCTGGCACAAAAGATTATTTGCATAGTGAAAAAATAGCATGTATAAAAAACGCCATTCATAAAATGGCGTTTTTTTTTGCAGGTTAGAGCTATATTTCTAAACTAATGCGCTGATCGTTTGATTATCTATATAGGGCAAACCCAAATTAATCTTATTATTCTGGAATGGTATAATGATGCATATATTTTGCAATTGCATTTGCTCTCCTATTGACATAAGCAGATGGATTGCGTGCGTCCCATGCACGAGGATTTGGTAAGATCGCAATGATCAGCGCGGCCTGTTTTTTGGAAAGATTGCTTCCTGTTTTGCTAAAGTAATATTCTGCAGCAGCATCAGCACCATATACGCCTTGCCCCATTTCAATAACATTAAGATAAACCTCGAGGATGCGTTTTTTACTCCAGAAGGTTTCGATTAGAACGGTAAAGTAGGTTTCAAAACCTTTTCTTAGCCAGGAGCGTCCAGGCCATAGAAAGACGTTTTTGGCAACCTGTTGACTAATTGTACTTCCGCCACGCAGTTTTTTCCCCTGCGCATTCTTCTTGATGGCATTTTGAATGCCTTTCAGGTCAAATCCCCAGTGTGTCATGAAATGAGCATCCTCACCTGCAATCGCTGCTAGCTTTAGATTATCCGAAAGCTCATCATAACTCAACCAGTTTTTTTCTAGTTTAAATCCCTTTCCCTGTTCCTTGAGTTCAAAGCCACGTTGAATCATGAGCCAGGTAATAGGCGGGTTAATAAAGCGTAAGCTAATTACCCAGAAAAGACTGATACCAATAAAATAGAGGAGGACTCTGCTAATGATGCGTAGAATGGGTGATTTGATAGACTTCAACGGATTGAAGGAAACTTTTTTAAAGGTATTTTTTTGCTTGCTGGCAGTATTTTGCTTACCAGATCT
>JARBTT010000225.1 GCA_029240055.1 Anaerosinus sp. | reverse complement strand
GCCATCCGTTCCAAGACAGCCAACTAAAGTAGTTACGCCAGAGGTTGTAACTTTAGATAGAACGATTTCTGGAGTTCTGGTTGCATAGCCGCCTTCGCCACCGCCACCAATCATATGAACGTGACTATCAATAAAACCAGGCAGTATCGTGTGATCAGTCAAGTCGATTTCTTCACAGTCATAGCCTTGCGGGAGTTCTAAGTCTTCACCGATCGCAGCAATTTTTGTACCAGCGATTAAAATATCTTGCTTGCCTAGTCCGTTCGGGGCGATGATGCTTGCATTACGTAATAAGGTGAAAAATGGTTGTAATTTCGACATAAAGATGTCCTCCTTGTATAGTAAAGATTGGTTTAAATCTTATACAGTATTAAAAAAATATTAAAATAAAACGCATTGCCCAAATAGATAGGAGTGCATTTATTACGCATATGGAAATAATAGCAATGTAATGTTTTGTATTAGCGCCAGAGATGCCTAAGCAGCGTCCAACATTTTGAACAGGATTTCCCATCAGATAGATTGCTGGTACCAGCATAGTTACTTGAGCAGCATCTAAATTTGCATTCGTATAAAGGCCTACAGCAACGCCGATGCCACCGCCCATACTCATTATGGATGTGACAATAACGGTAGCGGCTTCTCCTGGAAGTCCCCATAAAGCCATGATTGGAGCGCAGACGATACCGATTAATTTTAATAATCCTGTGACTTCTAAAACACGAATAATAACAAAAGCCATTACAACATTAGGTAAAAGACTAGTTGTCCCAATTGTGAAACCACGACGGGCGCCTTCAATAAACAAATCAAGAATGTTTTTGTTCTGTGTTAGTTCTGCAGGTGCTTTAGTTGTCATGATTGTTACCTCCTGTTGAAGATTTTTTCAAAACGGTTTTTAGATATAAACGCATTAGATTTGCGCCTATAACCTTAAAGATAAGCATAACAAGAATTGGCACAATAATTGGTACGAGCATAAAGCTGAAAACGGCTGATCCTGAGGAAAAGTAGTTGGTAATAAAGGCACTGGCACTGGTTTGATAAGATATGATAACAGAACGTTCTTCATCGGATATCTCACCAGTATCTACGAGTTCTTTTACCATACCAGCTGCGGCATCGGTACTTTGCATATTGGCAATGTTGGATAATGCAGCAATGCCAGGAACACCTAATAGTGGTTTTAGTATAGGTGACATTAGTTTTTGTGCTGCTTTTAATCCCCCAAGTCCATCAACAACATTTACGAGACCCAAGGCGAGAACAACGGCAGGAATTAATTCAAAAGCGAATAAGAAGCCATCTCTTGCACCGCTACCACCGGCACCGCGAAAGGTAAAAGCCTTCTCGACTCCTTCGATTTTACCAAAAGAGCCATTGAGGACATTGAAGTCGAAAACTTTCATCCAGCCATCGCTTGATGAGAAAATACCAGAAAATAATAAAATTGCAAAGAAAAATGCGACATAGCCGGTCCAGGGAACTTGTAGGGTACTGTTGTTGGGTTGTTTCATAATACGTAGTAGCCTCCTTATTACTTTTTAAATATAGTTACGGTTAATTTATATCGCAATTTTCGTGCCAAGACATATTCTTAATGCATTTACCAATATATAGTTAAATTGTAATGTTGTAAAGTTTGTTTTCAGGAAAATTTCTATATATAGGGAGGAATTTTGATTTTAAAAGGGAAATGTTTAAAGGGAATGATTAATGTATCCCTTTAAATATTTCCCTTTTAAGAGAGAAGGCTTTTAATGAAAAATTTAGTCGTGATTGCTATGGGAAAAAATACCTCTACTGCATTTCGTGAACAATTGCATCGATTGTTAGGCAATAGAGTTAATGTAAATAATTATAATATAGAAGGGAATGTGCTTCCTACCAATATTAAAGCGGACCTCATTTTATTTGCGAGTCAAGCTGCATATAGACGAGCGATTGCTTATGTGAACAAAACCTGTCCGGTATTAATTGCGCGGCGATCCATCAATTATCATGAAGTGAATAAATTATTTGAGATTGAGGCAGGGACTGATGTACTGTTGGTTAATGATTTAGCATCAAGTGCAAATCAAACCATTGCGCTGTTACAGACATTGGGGATTGACCATATTAATTATTATCCGTATGCACCGCAAACTTTAAATTATCCTAAATTAAAAATTGCCGTTACTCCTGGAGAAAGAGAACTGGTTCCGGATTTTGTCGAAGAAATTATTGATATAAAAACACGACTAATCGACATTACTACTTTGGTAGAAGTGCTGATTCAGTTAAATTTGTTGAGAGTATACGCAGATTTCATGTCTGCAAATTATGTACAAGATATCATTCGTTTAATTAAAAATGACAATCAGATGATTTATGAAAGTAATAAAATTAAGGCGCAATTTGAAACTGTTATTGATACAGTTCATGATGGGATTATTGCGATTGATGGTTACGGAAAAATTTCTGTATTTAACCCAGTTGCTGAAAAATTATTGAATATAAAAGCAGAACAGGCAGTAGGATATTCTGTTAATCAAATAACAAATGCAAATCTATTATATATTTTAGATGAAAAAAATAAAATAAAAGAGTCTTTGGTAAAGGTAAATCGACATTATTTGATCGTTAATATCGCTTATATGCATCCGGAGAATCCGGAATTTGGTCGTGTTTATACATTTAGAGATGTTTCAGAAATTAGGCGTTTGGAAGAGTCGATAAGGCGCAAGTTGATTCAGGAACAGAAAATTGCCAAATATACATTTTCTCAAGTGGTCGGACAAAGTCCAGTAATTAAGCAGATGTTAAATATTGCGGAGAAAATGGCGTTATCAAATTCGACGATTTTAATTCAGGGTGAGAGTGGTACTGGTAAAGAAATCATCGCGCAGGGAATTCACAATGCGTCACCACGTAGTAGTGGGCCATTTATTGCGGTTAATTTTGCTGCTTTAACGGAGAATTTATTGGAGTCAGAGCTATTTGGTTATGTAGAAGGAGCTTTCACTGGGGCCATGCGTGGTGGGGCACCAGGCTTATTTGAAGAAGCCCATAAAGGAACTATTTTTCTCGATGAAATCGGGGACGCTCCTTTGGCTTTCCAGGTGAAACTATTGCGTGTCTTACAGGAACAACAGATAAGGCGAGTTGGCAGCTCCAAACTAATTCCGATTGATGTTAGGGTGATAGTCGCGACCAATCGTGATTTGAAAGAATTGATCAAAAAAGGAGAGTTTCGTCAGGATTTGTATTATCGTTTAAATGTTTTACCAATAAAAGTCCCGCCACTTCGTGAGCGAGGAAAAGATATTTTATTATTAGCAAAAGCTTTTTATCAAAATCACGCAAAGGAAAGTGGTGATTACGAAGCTGAAGAATATTTCAAAAAAGTAGCATCTTGTTTTTTAGAGTATAGTTGGCCAGGTAATATTCGTGAATTGCAAAATGTAGTTGAATACTTAGTAAATGTCTGTCCGGATGCTTTGCCCGAGATTGATCTTTTAGCAGATGAATTTAGAGTGAATTATCAGAACGGATTTTCAATAAAGAAAATTTATAAAGCAACTGAAGCAGAAATTGCGAAACGAATTTATGCTGAAATTGATTTAGCAAATAAACAAAATTATTCAATTGGTCGGCGGTCGTTAGCTGAACGATTATCCCTACCGGAAAATCAAGTGCGTTATGTATTGCAGAAAATGCAGGCTGAGAATCGAGTGATTTTACAAAGAGGTCGTAAGGGGCTAAAAATCAATACGGAGTTTGTGGAAAA
>JARBTT010000224.1 GCA_029240055.1 Anaerosinus sp. | reverse complement strand
TACTAGCCAAGTCTCAAGACTCACTGAAAAAGTCCACCAACCGCATAACTTTTTCAATCTGCCCCTAAAGGGGCTTTTTCTATTGGTGAAGCCAAATCCACCGCCACCGAAGAGTCCGGTTTTTTTCGTGTAGGAGTATTGGTCTGCTTTTCCGGTTTCGTCTTGACTGACTAGGTTCATGTTATCGATCGCAGACAGTTTCACATCATTTGTTCCTACTACGTTACTGGCTTGGATCGTTAGATCCTTGCCTGCTTTCATTTCTACGGTTTCACCGGAAATGGTACTGCTTTTTACAGCGTTTAGAATTTCCTGATCCCGTTTTTCTTTGACTTTCTTCGATAGGAAGCCTTCACTTACGATGCGAGATTCGGTTAGGATTTCCTGTCTTTCTGTGGTTCCTGTAACTGTTATATTTTTATCGGCAGTTACAGTAATGCCACCGGTTTTACTCTTGATGGTACTGCCCTCAATCGTTAGGTTACCGTGTTCAAGGGGAGCTATTACTTGGTTGGTTCCTAGCTTTTCTACTGCTTCTACTTTAATGTTTTTGTCTGCTGTCAGGTTGTCGCCGATTACGGTTTCCTGATCCGTTTTATTGCGTAGGTAACTGGCTTTGCCTTTACTGCCTAACTCATCCAATACTCGGTCTGTGACAGTGGTTACAGTTACGTTACCTCCTGCTGTGAGGGTCAGATCTTTACCGGCATTCACTTGCATAAGAAATTTCGATAGTTCGAAAGTGAGGATCGGTTTCTACCAGGTATTCTTGCCACAACTTTTACCTCTTAATTTCTTTTTTTTCTTTCCTGAAACAATGTCCCTGTCCCTGTTTTTGTTACGTTATGTCTAACGTATTTTATAAAAAGACTTATAATATTACTAAAAAAGTAGTAGACATTTGTCTCAAAGTGAGATATTCTTAGTGCAAGAGATCAAATATTACCATATTGATGAGCAGCGGAGCTCTAAAAAAAGAAATTATTTTCTTTTTTTAGAGCTCCTTTTTTGTTTTAAAAAGTGTAAAAAACATTTTTACTTAGCGGTTTAAAAAATTAATTATCTCTGGTCCATCTATAGTTTTGATTACTACTGAGTACGATAATTGCTGGTTAAAGAAGATGATGCCAAAGGATAGTGGATAATACGGCTGATGCTTTATTATAAATTAAGTAAAAGAAAGAGGGATTATGATGAAAAAATATCAAAAATTAACTGGGATTCTCACTATTTTCATACTAACAATTTTACTCATGGCTGGTTGTTCGCAGTCCTCATCGACGACAAAACCATCTAATCAAAGTCGTATTGATGAAATAAGAAAGAATGGTAAGCTCGTTATGGCTACAGGGAATTATCGTCCGTTTGAATATCATGATGAAAAAACCAATAAATTGACGGGTTATGATATCGATTTGACAGAAGCAATCGCTAAAAAAATTGGTGTACCAGTAGAATTTAAAGAAATGCAGTTTACCAGCTTGATACCTACGTTGCAAAATAGCCAGGCCGACTTAGTGATAGCCGCTATGTATATTACTGATGAACGCAAAGCAGTGGTGGATTTTGCAGATCCATATTTGGATACGGGTATGGTATTGGTTGTAAAGGCAGACGATACAACGATTAAAAGTATAAGGGATCTTGATGGCAAAGTAGTCGGGGTAAAAACCGGGGCTGTCAGCGAAAAGGTGGCGCAAGATCTTAAGGATAAAGGCACAAATATTACTATTAAAAGCTATAAAGAGACTGTTGATTATTTGCTTGATATGGAAAACGGACGTCTAGATGCTTCCATAAATGATTTATTAAATCAGCTTGAATACAATAAAACCCATCCAAATATAAAAATTGTTGGGGAGCCATTTACCAAAGCATCTTTAGGTATTGCTGTTAAAAAAGGTGATAAAGAACTGATAGAACTTATTAATACAGTATTGAAAGAAATGAAGCAAAATGGCGAAGCTGATAAACTGTATCAAAAATGGTTAATAGGCGGCAAATAATCGTAATCAAAGAAGAGGACGTGAAGGCATGAACTTAGATTACTCCATTATATTGAACAAACTACCTTTATTAATTGAAGGCTGTTGGGTTACGTTGGAGATATCATTGTATGCCTTGCTATTAGGCATGTTATTTGGTATAGGGGGTGCACTATGTCGGATTTCCGCTAATCGCTTTCTATCCCGCATAGCTTTTTTATATGTGTGGATTGTTCGTGGCACACCAGTGATGGTTCAATTGTTCATTTTATATTTTGGTTTACCACAGTTAGGGATTAAAATGTCTAGTATGACAGCTGGTGTACTAGGGCTTGCAGTGAATACTGGTGCATATATTACTGAAATTATTCGTGCTGGCATCCAAGCGATTGACAAAGGACAGTTGGAAGCAGCCTTATCACTTGGTATGAATCGCAGGCAGGCGATGACCAGGATTGTTGGACCTCAGGCGATCAAAATATGTATTCCACCTTTGGTAAACCAGTTTATTATGACACTTAAAAATTCATCAATTGCATCTTTGGTGACAATTACAGAACTATTCCGTACAGGTGAACAGCTGATTTATACTACATTCCGTAGCTTTGAAGTATATACTGTTATTGCTGTTCTTTATTTAATAATGAATTCGGTATTTATGATAATTGCCGATAATCTCGAAAAAAGGATGGAACGACAATGAACCATATTGTTGAGATGTGCAATATTCGTAAATTCTTTGGTTCTATTCAAGTGTTAAAAGATTTCAATCTTAAACTTCGTGAAGGAGAAAAAGTCGTTATTATCGGACCAAGTGGTTCTGGGAAAAGTACGGTGCTCCGTTGCATAAACCGCTTGGAGCCTATCCAGTCAGGAAATATTTTCTTTGAAGGTCAGGAGATCACAGATAAAACTGATTTAAGTATGCTGCGGACGAAAATTGGTATGGTATTTCAACGTTTTAATCTTTTTCCTCATAAAACGGTATTGGAAAATGTTATTGAAGCCCCGTTCATCGTGAGAGGAATCTCTAGAGATAAAGCGCAGCAGATAGCTATGGGTTTGTTAGATCGGGTCGGGCTTGTTGATAAGTGTGATAGTTACCCTAAAGAATTGTCTGGCGGACAGCAGCAAAGGGTGGCAATTGCTAGAGCATTGGCAATGAATCCTAAAATTATGTTGTTTGATGAGCCAACTTCCGCATTGGACCCTGAACTGGTCGGAGAGGTGCTGTTAGTTATGAAGCGATTAGCTGAAGAAGGTATGACAATGGTAGTAGTAACCCATGAGATGGATTTTGCCCGTGAAGTAGCCGATAGAATCATTTTTATGGATCAAGGCGTTATTGTCGAAGAGGGAGTGCCAATCGATATTTTCGAAAATCCAGTGCAAGAACGTACGAAGATGTTCCTGAAAAGAATTCGCTACTAAATGAGGAGCTAGGTATAAAAAAGCAGACACGAACCTCCAGAAAAAATAATAATTTTTTACAAAAGTATATTTTCAAATAAATCGGCATTTTATCAGATCCTAATACTTTAGTACTTAAATAAAAAAACAAAAGAACCTCCAAAAACAGTTTCATTTGATAAACTGCTCTTGAAGGTTCTTTTATAATGTTTACGTACCAGGAGAAAGTACGAAACAAAGGTCGGGATAGAGGTCAGGCGCACGCACTATTTCCAATGGGAAACAAAGGGACAGGGACTTTGTTTCAGGCCTTCCAGATTCTTATAGACGATAACCCCGTTATGCGTGCTATCTGGCGTATATTCGTGCCAACAACTTTTTCATTACTT
>JARBTT010000223.1 GCA_029240055.1 Anaerosinus sp. | reverse complement strand
GAAGAACTAAGGCTGGTGGCAAGTATTAAAGACTAAAACAAGTAAATAAAAATATTCTTTCGTAAAAAGACACGATATATGGAATATTTAGATAAGAAAAATAAAAACTGTTGACAGGGCAATGTTACTACTGGGAGGCTAGGTATGTGGAATCGGTTCCATGCCTTGCGGATTTAAGGAGGAAATGTAGATGAAAGATATTATCATTACTAGCCCAATAAAGGGTGAAATAATTTCTTTAAGTGAAGTAAAAGATGCTGTTTTTTCAAGTGGAGCTTTGGGTAAAGGAGCGGCGATAATGCCGAGTGATGGCAAAGTCGTGGCACCATTTGATGGTATAGTATCGGCTTTATTTGAAACAAAACATGCAATCGGATTGATTTCAACCGATGGTGTAGAACTATTAATTCACATTGGTTTTGATACGGTAAATTTAGGTGGTAACTATTTTACTGCTTATATAACGCAAGGGGATAGGATCAAAAAAGGTGAGTTACTGGTTGAATTCGATAAGGACGCCATCGTTAAAAGCGGTTACGATGTTACGACGCCTGTTGTGGTAACCAACGCCGATCAATATGGCAATGTTTCTATCAAACAAGAACTAGACATCACGCAGGCAGAACAAAATAGTGTAGCTGGCAGTACAAGCAGCCCTTCCACTATGGTAAAACCAAGTGTAGCAACAGGAGCGGTGGCAAAAGAGCATACAGTTGCCGAGCAGATTTTACTACATGTTGGTGGAAGAGAAAATATTAGGTCAGTCGAGCATTGTGCGACACGCCTGCGATTGATTTTAAAAGATAAAGAAAAAATTAAGGAAAAAGAAATTGAAGCAATTGATGGGGTAAAGGGGCAATTCTTTGCAGCAGCACAATATCAAATTATCTTAGGAACTGGCTTTGTAAATAAAGTTTATGATGTTATCGTAAACGATTCGGCAGAACTTAGGAATAGCAATCATAAAGAAGCCGCTTATGATGAAATGTCTGTGCTGCAAAAGATATCGAGAACCTTTGGTGATGTTTTTGTACCAATAATTCCAGTACTCGTTGCCACTGGTTTATTTATGGGCATTAGAGGCCTGATGACAAATTTGGGAGTTGATCTTGGTAAGAATTTTATACTGATGTCACAAATTTTAACCGATACGGCTTTTGCTTTTTTGCCAGCGCTGGTTGCTTGGTCAACGATGAAAAAATTTGGTGGTACGCCGGTTATTGGGATAGTACTAGGTCTGATGCTCGTGGCACCACAACTTCCCAATGCGTATGTAGTTGCCGCGGGTGAAGCGATGCCAATTGGACTTTCATTATTTGGTATTGATATTTCTATCGTCGGTTATCAAGGATCGGTATTGCCAGCGTTGGTACTGGGTATCATTGCGGCAAAAACGCAGCAAGCCTTGAGGAAGATAGTGCCAGATGTACTGGACTTAATTGTTACACCATTTTTGACACTCTTAATATCCATGGTTTTGGGATTACTTGTTGTTGGTCCAATCATGCATAGCATTGAAATTTTGGTTTTTGGTGCAATTAAAACTTTTTTATACCTTCCGTTTGGTATTGGTGGTTTTGTTGTGGGCGGCTTGCACCAGTTGATCGTAGTCACCGGTGTGCATCATGCCTTTAATGCACTAGAGGTAGAACTACTTGCGACGACTGGCACAAATATGTTCAATGCTATCATGACTGGTGCAATTATTGCCCAAGGAGCTGCGGCGCTTGCAGTAGCATTCAAAACCAAGGACAAGAAAAAACGGTCGCTTTATATTTCATCAGCCATTCCGGCATTTTTAGGTATTACGGAGCCCGCAATTTTCGGCGTTAACCTAAGATTTATGAAACCGTTTATTTATGCCTTAATTGGTGGGGCTTGTGCTGGAATGTGTGCAAGTATTTTTCAGCTCTCCGGTACTGGTATGGGGATTACGGTATTACCAGGTGCACTCCTATATATCAATCATATGGTACAATACATCATAGTAAATGCGGTTGGTTTTGGGGTAGCCTTTGGTTTAACTTATGTTTTATATAAACCACAAGAGTGACCGATCGATTGGGAGGCAGGTATGGAGCGGAAAATTACAATACAAGATGTTGCCGATATGGTCAACGTATCTAAGAGCAGTGTTTCTTAGATTTAATTGAGGGCAAGGAAATAATCTTAAATAAGGATGTACCGCTACAATTAATTGAACGTGAAAGCGTAATGGATATAAACTAGAAAGAGGTAACGATGCTTGGACAATATGAAGAGCTTGATAAAAAAATAGAAAAATATTATGCTGCACAACACGAACATCCTTGGCGTAATCAGTTTCATATTGAAATGCCATTTGGCTTAGTAAATGATCCAAATGGACTTAGTTATTATAATCAAAAATTCCATATTTTTTATCAATGGAATCCTTTTGGTTGCGAACATAAAAATAAACACTGGGCACTGGTAACAACAACCGATTTTATTCATTATAGTAAACCCAAAATTGTTTTAAAGCCAAAGGATTGGTTTGACAAAGATGGTTGCTATTCTGGCAGTGGGTTCGTCAAAGATGATGCGATTAAACTTGTTTATACGGGAAATGTCAAAGACAAAAATAACAATCGTGAATCCTATCAATGTACAGCGACCTATCATCAAGATGGTTCAGTTACCAAAGATGCTATTCTTATAAAAAATCAACCAGAGGGCTATACTGCACATTTTAGAGATCCGTTTGTATTTCAAATAAATGAAATGTTTTATATGATTCTTGGTGTGCAGACAAACAATTTACAAGGAAGAGCCCTACTTTATCAGTCGAAAGAGTTTAAAGATTGGACATTGGTTGGTGAACTTAAAACCTCAATGCCAGACTTTGGCTATATGTGGGAATGTCCGAATCTGGTTAAGGTCAGTGAAGGCAAGTATGCGTTTATCTTTTCACCACAAGGATTAGAAGCCGAAGAGGTGAAATATCAAAATATTTATCAATCTGGTTATGTGATTGGTCAACTCGATGTTACAGTACCAGCACTGAACCATAATGAATTCAAAGAACTCGATATGGGGTTTGATTTCTACGCACCGCAAGTTTTCACGCACGATGGTAGAACGTTATTGATTGGTTGGGTTGGCATGCCAGATAAAGACCATGAATATCCAACGGCAAAAGATGGCTGGCTTTATGCGTTAACGATGCCGCGGGTCTTGGAATATCGAGATGGGGTACTTTATCAACGACCAGTACGAGAGCTATTGGGGCTACGTGGGGAGCCCGCGCTGCAGGTTAAACCTATAGTCTGTGATCATTATGCCGTTGAGGTGCCAAATCGTTCTGCGGAGATACTGTTAGATTTAGATCTTAGGCAAAATGATGAAGTTTTGATTACCCTTGCTTGTGAACAAGAATACATGACATTACACTATGATAAAGTACGTCAAATCGTAACAATTGATCGTAATCATATGAAGTTAGGTGGCAAAGGCGTGCGGAAGTTTACCCTTGATGTGCAAAATGAATTAAAGTTACAACTATTTATTGATCGTTCGGTAATAGAAATTTATTACCAGGATGGCCTGGAAGTTACAACATTGATGTATTTCCCTAAAACAGAAGTGATGAACTTTGCAATCAATAGTGCCTCAGCAGTCCGAATCAACGAATTGAAACTCTGGCAATTGAGTGCAATACAATACGAATGAAAAAGGCGAGCTTAGCGAGGCCACTGAAAAAGTATTACATTTTGAATTTCGAGCAAAATTCAGGGGTACTCAAATGTATAAGCATATGAAAAAAGATTG
>JARBTT010000222.1 GCA_029240055.1 Anaerosinus sp. | reverse complement strand
TTCAACCGAAAACAAGTACCGAATTATCGACGAGATATTTAAGAAAGCCAAAGAGCAAGTTGGTGATTATCCGATTCTAGCAAAAATCAATGCTCACGACGGACGCAAAAACGGAATGAGGATTGAAGAAGCAATAAAAATTGCTCAAATGCTGGAAAATTCCGGTTGTGCGGCGATTGAAATTTCGTGCGGGACCGCTGAAGATGGCCTCTACACCATACGTGGTGAAAAGCTGCCTTCCGATGCTGCGATGGAATATGTGTTCAAGTACAAAAATCTTCCCGGATTTGTAAAGACAATCGCAAAACCGGTTCTCAAAACAGTCATGAAACAACCGAAGCCGTTGCTGAAATATAATCTTGATGCGGCAACTAGAATAAAAAAGTCTGTAAATATTCCAGTGATAGTTGTCGGCGGAATAAATAACATAGATGACATCAATAATATTATCCAGAACAAGAAGATGGATTTTGTTTCAATGTGCCGGCCTTTTATTATCGAACCGGATATTGTCAGCAAATTCAATAAAGGAATTCAGACTAAATCGAAATGCATAATGTGTAACTATTGCATAATGATAGCCGAGGAAAAACCACTGAAGTGCTATTACGGAAGATTGCCTCAAGCGAATAAAATATAATTGATAAGCATGAATAAAAATGCGGTCAACTCCAAAAAGCCTGTGGATCTAAGGATCAGGGACGGCAAGCTCAAATTCATTTTGCCTTATCGCTTACCGTTCATTTTGGGCAATGATTTGGAATAAGATAAATTAATTTGCGGTAGTTCTGCATATGAGCAGAAAAAATAAAAGGGGGTTCTATTATGGAGTTTATGGATGTTATAAAAAGAAGGCACAGTATACGCAAGTTTAAATCAGAGTCAGTTTCCCAAGAAGACATTGAGAGTATTTTGGAGGCGGGAAGGATTGCTCCATCGGCCAGCAATTTGCAGGCATGGAGATATATTATTGTTAAAGATGCCGGCGTCCGTGCTAAATTGGCTAAAGCATCACCGGTTTCGTTTTTTAGTACTGCACCGGTAATGATCATATGCTGTGTTGATCAGGAAGTAATGCGTTCGCAAGGAGCACGATATCAGGAACTGCAGGAGGTAGGTGCCTTTTTAGGTGTCAGTATGCCAGCCGAAGAGGTTGAAGCCCTTGTGAAAAAAATGAGAGTCGATGAGCTGGCAATTCGGGCGAACTTGGCTTTCAATGCAGCCATATCCATAACTCATATGGATCTGCGTGCTGTAGATTTGGGATTGGGTACTTGCTGGATTGGCTTATATGACGGTGTCGTATTGAAAGAACTATTAGACATTGACGACCGTTATCATATTGTAAATGTGTTGCTTGTTGGTCATCCGGATCAAGCACCAGCGCCCAGACCTCGCATTAAAAGGGAAGAAATTGTTATCAAAGAGTTTTAAAGTGGATAGCAATAAATCAAAACCGCCGGCTTAGCCGGCGGTTTTTGGGATAGTATCTCGCAATATTTTTCCTGTTTCTTTTCTTCTAGATGACAGAAGGGGCGTTTCTTTATTGCCAATATGATTGTTAAATTCATTTTTATGAACTTATGATAAACCATTAAAAAGAAACGTCCCTTAGTGTCACGTAGAAACGCAAAAGACCGTCTCCTTTTTTTGGAAGGCGGTCTTTTGCATTTCTATCAGCATTATAAATCAATTTCGTTTTTTTTGAAGGCGGATATCATTTCACTGGTCAAACTCATTTGCAGTTCATCTTCTATTGGAATATTTTCCCGTTCCACCCAGATACCCAACGCAAGCTCATCGGTTTCCAATGTGATGGCATCATCGCCGTCGAGCTCTGCATAAAATCCGGCAAGGAGAGTATCGGTAAACGGCCACGGCTGGCTTTTGTAAAATTTCAGGTTTTTTACTTTCAGTCCGGCTTCTTCCATTACTTCACGATGAACTGTTTGTTCGAGGCTTTCTCCGATTTCCGCAAAACCGGCAATCAGAGCATGACGAACGTGTTCCCTTCCAGCATATTTTGTTAAAAGGAGACGGTTTTTATCATATACACCGACAATGACCGCCGGTGAAATTTTGGGGTAGATCTGAGAGTTGCAGCTGTCACAATAGAGCATGCGCTCTTTATCAGATTTTTTCAAGGGATTCCTGCATTTGCTGCAAAATCTATGATCCGAATACCAGCGGTTTAGCTGCCAGCCGACAGCACCGGCAAAGGAACGCCAATATTTTGGTTCTGAACGGAAGCGACGGACATTTACATAAATCCAGCCTTCCACGGAATCAAGACCCTGTTCGTCGACCAGATAATAATTAATTTCATTGATGGTGAAAAGAAACTGTGCTTTCTCTATAAGCGAAGGATATTTTTCTTGAAAATCGGCAAAAGACGGGTACCATAGCTTGTCTTTATCTTCTTTTATTAGAACTGTATCTCCCTCATATGAAAGGAAAACATCAGATACTTTGGCTTTTTGATGTTTAAAATTATTATTGAATATTTTGGGTTCGATATCCTGGATCATAAAAACCACCCTCTCATGGATTTGCAGAAGTACATAGTCTGTTTTTCTGCTTTAGACAATAGAGCCTAAACTATATTTTAACGGATTATACTGTTTTGTGCAATTCTCTCTGGTTATGGATATATTTTTACATATTCAATAAAATATTACAATATGTAGACGAAGTAACGCATAATTTAACGCCAAGTTACTTTCAATTGAGACCGATCTACTAGTCGTTTATAAGTGTATTTAGGATAACCAACGATAATCCCGCCAGTGACTATTAACTCTCTTGGAATGTCCAATACTTTAAGCAATGGCTGATAGTCAGACCTAGCACATGCCTCGACAAGGCCTGCATAGCACGTTCCTAATTCAAGACTTGATGCAAACAATTCGGCATACGCAAGAGAAAAATGGGTGTTATCACGTCCACGTGTAAAACTTTTCTCGGCCAGTGCTAGGATAAAGCATGGTGCATTCCGCAAAATAACATCTAGCCCTGTTTTATGATAGGGTTCCACTAAATCGGAAAAAGAAGCTGCCGATGGTTCCCCTTTGGAGATTGCTTCATCCATCCAGGCTACTGTAGCTTTGGTAATAGCCTGTAGCGTATCCTTATTATCTATAACCAAGTACTGCACACCCTGGGTATTATTACCTGTAGGGGCTAATCTGGCAATATCTAGTAGCTTTAGGATTTTGTTTTTTGGAACTGCGTCTTTTTTATACACCCGTGTAGAACGTCTGGCCCGAAGAAAACTTTCCGCCGTCTCAGCATTTAAAACCGGAGTCTTATCTAACAAAACTTGACTGTTAAGCGGCGCGTGAACATGATCTAATGCTGATTTCGGACAGACAGCAACACAGTGACCACAGGCGATACAGGTAAGTCCAACATCAATCGGAATCCTTTCCGCAGTCATTCCAATATAATTCTTTGGACAAACCTCAACACAAACGCCGCAGCCAATACATTTTTCCTTATTCACATTAAGCAAACTCATTCAAATTCATCCTTTCTTTTATAAAAGCTATAGACTGTAAAATTAGCCATATACCATATACCATATTCTGTATGACGTAATTTATTTTTATAATCATATCATTTTACAAGAGCATATTTAATTGTCGAGCGTTTTTGAATAGTTGAATACTTCCTCTGACCAAGCACGTGACCACTCCCCAAATGGACGCAACAACTCCAT
>JARBTT010000043.1 GCA_029240055.1 Anaerosinus sp. | reverse complement strand
TTGTTTGGCAGCGGTCATGCTTTCACTATAGTAATGCCATACAACCGGTAGTACTAGTACTGCTTCGAAGCTGCTTTGTAAGGCTAAAGTAAAGACTGCGAGTGTTACCCCGGTGATTTGCCCTGTCTGGACTAAGGGAATCAATAGCAGAAGCATGCACCACAGGGTAAAGTTCGCAATGAAATTAGCACCAGCGTCGGTAAGGGCGTTGATACGAAACACTTTATTTTGGCTGCAGGCGATTTTTTGATTGCACTCTTTGATGTCTTGGCGCGCGTGATCTGTATATTGAAAGGCAATCACTTCACTGATCCCCGTGATCGTATCAATGCAGTTCGTTTTAAATTGCATTTGCTCTTTTAAAAGTGTCGTGCTATTTGTTTTATTAAAATGATAGATTGTAAGTGGAATGATAATACCAATCAGTAGAAAAGCAGTCGACAGTAGCAAAGCTAGCCACGGTGTATAGTAGAAGAGGATCAGATCTAGTGCGAGAAGTATCGTAAATGCGGTAATAGGGGGAGCGAGAACTCTCAGATAAAAATCCTTTAGTGTATCGATGTTGTGAATCAGTAGGCTAAAAAGCTCACCACTTTGCCATTCACTTAACTTAGCGGGAGCAAGTGGTTCTATTTTTTGATAGCACCAGACACGAAGTTTTGTTAAAATGCGAAAAGTGGCATCGTGTGATACATATCGTTCAGCATAGCGAAATATTGCGCGGGAAATACCGAAAAAACGCACAGCTACGATGGCGAGTGAAAGTTCGTAGAAAAATGGGTGCAGTGCAGCACTGGCAATGAGGTAGGCTGCTGCAGCCATCAATGAAATAGAACTAGCAATACTACACCAAGCTAAAAGGAGTGCGAGCAACATCGTGGGCATTACTGGTAATATCAGTTTTGTTAGTTTTAGAAATGTATTCATTGTTCACCTCTATATGCCATGAGCATAGTGAAATAAGCACCACGCTTATTGATGAGTTCTTCATGATTGCCAACCTCAATGATTTGACCATTCTCCATGACAATCACTTTATCAGCTTTTTCAACAGATTTTAATCGATGCGCGATAGTAATCGTTGTTTTTTCTGCGGTAAGAGCTCTGAGTGCAGCTGAGATTTCAGCCTCTGTATTGACGTCTAAGCCAGTAGTCGCTTCATCTAGAAGAATTACTGCAGCATCTTGTAAAAACGTTCTAGCAATTGCAATACGGCGCATTTGGCCGCCACTTAGTTGATGACCACCCTCCCCGAGCTTTGTTTGATACCCTAGCGGTAATTTCTCAATAAAATCATGAGCCATTGCTAATTTTGCTGCTGCTTGAATGTCTCCTAAGGTCGCGGTACTGCTCCCTAACGCAATGTTTTCGGCCACTGTCTGCGCAAAAATATGCGGTGCTTGCGGCACATAGGCAACATTTCTTAGCCAATCTCGTTGTTTGATTTTTGCTAAGGGAAGCCCATTGATGAAAATATCTCCAGACTGTGGCTGAATAAATTTTAATAGCAAGTTAAAAAGCGTTGTTTTGCCGGACCCACTAGCACCAACAATCGCTGCGTGCTCACCAGCCTTTATGTCAATCGTGAAGTCTTTTAAAACAGGCCGTTTGGCATTGTAGGAAAATGCCACTTCTTTGAATGCAATTGACAGGGCCTGTTGCTTGTTGAATACAAGTGTCTCGGTATCAGTCCTATCTTCGTCAGCTGATATACGTAATACTTGATAAATGCGATCAGCAGCAGTTGTCCCAGACATGGAGGCATGAAAGGCAGTGCCGAGTTGACGAAGGGGAAGATAAAACTCTGGTGCAAGCAATAAAAGAAAAAATGCTGTAAAAAAAGTAATATTATCATCTAGTAAGCGTAGACCGATTGTCACAGCCACCAAAGCAACACTCAACGTTGCAATAAGCTCTAGAACAAGTGCTGATAGAAAGGCTAGACGAAGTACTTTTAAGGTAATGTCGCGAAATTCATTACTTAGTTTTTCGATGATTTTGATTTGCGCAATACTTTGGTTAAAAATCTTTAACGTCGTAAGCCCTTCGATGACATCAAGAAAATGAGCACTAATCCGTGATAACGTTTGCCATTGCTCTTTATTTTCTTTACTAGCCAGCCTGCCAATTAAGGTCATAAAAATAGGAATGAGTGGGGCTGTAATGAGTAAAATAATAGCTGTTTTGAAATCAACTGGTAAAACGATAAGCAAGATCAAAAGAGGGATGATCGCAGTACTAATGATTTGTGGCAAAAATTTTGTGAAATAATCGTCTAAATGGTTGATTCCTTCAGTCAGCAAATTGATGAGTTCACCAGTTTGCTCTTTGGCTAAAGGAATTGGTCCTAGACGAACCATATGATTGAGTAGGCGTGTCCGCAGATTCCCCTTTATATTTTGCGCGATGCCATGCGCGACGTTCTCGGTCAACCACATGGTGATGGATTTTGCGAGCATAACGAAAAGTAGTATCGCAAGAGGCGATACTACTTCTGATATAAGAAGTTTTTCTAAAAATACGCCATTGATGATTGTCGTCATCTCATAGGCGGTCAATACGATGCATATCGCATTGACTAAACTCAGGGCGATTAGTTTAAAAAAACGATATTTATATAGTTTTGCTTCGGTAACTAAGCGTTTATCTAGCATGAATTTTAATACTCCAAATTTTTAGCTGTAACCCTCTTGCGAAATACCCAGTAAGTCCAGCCTTGATAAATGAGAACAACTGGAACCAAACATAATGCTGCGACCGTCATGATCTGTAGTGTATAAACAGAAGATGAGGCGTTGTAAATGTCCAAGCTCCAAGCTGGATTTAAACTAGAAACCATTAAGCGAGGGAATAGCCCAGCAAAAAATGCGATGGTTGTCAGCACGATTGCTAGTGAACTCATTATAAAGCCTAAAGTATATTTTTTCAACCAAGCAAAAGCGTAGCCTGCTACAAATAAGATTGCAGCTAAAATTAAACTAATCGCAGCAAGCGAACTGGAAAATAAATCCGTGTTGGTATACGTAAGAATCATGCATGCAACAAAAGAAGCAGCAGCAACAATGCCAACTTTTAGAGAGATGTCACGGACGTTGGCAATCATATTGGTATTTTCTATTCTGAGGGAGAGAAACATTGCCCCATGAAAAATGAAAACAAACAGGAATGCCAAGCCGCCAATTATAGTATAAGGTGTTAATAAATCAAAGAAAGTACCAACATAAATCATTTTTTCATTGATGGCGATTCCTTGTATTAAATTCGTTACAGCAACGCCCCAAAGTAGAGCGGGAATTGCACTGCTAATGCAAAGAGTCCAATCCCAAGTGTTACGCCAAGTTGGGCTATCATCTTTACTGCGAAACTCGAAGGTTACACCACGCGCAATTAGCGCGAGTAACATGAGAAAGAGTGCGAGGTAAAAACTGCTGAACATGGTCGCATAAACATGAGGAAAAGCCGCAAATAAAGCGCCACCAGCGGTAATCATCCAAACCTCATTGCCATCCCAAACTGGTCCGATGGTATTGATGATAATCCGGCGTTCGGTATCCGTCTTGCCTAAGAAAGGTAGCAAAATCCCAACACCATAATCGAAGCCTTCAAGAAAGAAGAAGCCAATAAAAAGAACAGTGATTAAAACAAACCAAATAATATTTAAGTCCATCATGCTCTACCACCTTTCACTGATTCTAAAGGAGTTTCGGGACCCTTCTTAATAAACTTAATTGCAACATAGATTGCAACGACCGCAAGAACGGTATAAATCAGTGTAAAGCCGATTAAAGAAATCCATACTTCTGTGCTCGTAATGTTTTGTGAAATACCAGCGCTGGCTTTTTGTAAGCCAACAACGATCCAAGGTTGACGACCAGCTTCGGTGACATACCAGCCAGTGGAGTTTGCGATATATGGCAATGGTAAGGCGTATAATAAACATTTTAAAGCGATAGGATATTGTGATAGTTTATTTTTGAAAATAAGTAATGCATTGATGAATGCGATAGCTATCATCAGAATGCCAGCAAGAACCATAATGCGGAAACTCCAAAATAGACCAGGTACATCAGGAATATAGTTACCTGCCCCGAATTGCTCAACACTAGCGAGTTGCAGATCTTTTAACCCTTTTATTTCGCCCTCAGGTTTATTAAAGGCCATAAAAGATAATAAACCAGGAATCGCTATTTGTGAGGAGTTTTTTTGCTTAACTTGATCAATTGATGTGTAAAGGGTAAATGGAGCTGGATTTTCCGTTTCCCATAGTGCCTCTAAAGAAGCTAATTTAATCGGTTGTGTATTCACTAGCGATTGGGCTTGCATATGACCGCTGCCCATCACCGCGAATAAACCAATGATTGTCCAAACAAGACCAATTTTCATCGTGCTCGTAAATGATTCCACGTGTGTTTTGCGTAATAAATGATAAGCACTGATTGAAATAACAAAGAAACCAGCAGTTACGATGCCGGATAAAACCGTGTGAGAAAATTGCCCAGCAACATAAGGGTTGGTTAGCAAGGCAATGAAGTCAACCATTTCGGCACGACCATGATTGATTGTATAGCCAACAGGATGTTGCATAAAAGAATTTGCTACTAAAATCCAATAAGCGGACAAATTACTCGCAAAGGCTACGAGCCAGATGCAAAGCAAATGTGATTTTTTAGATAATTTATCCCAGCCGAAAATCCATAATCCCATGAATGTAGACTCTAGAAAAAATGCTGTCAAAGCTTCGAGTGCTAGTGGTGCACCAAAAATATCACCCATAAATCGTGAGTATTCTGACCAATTCATGCCAAAGTGAAACTCTTGCACAATCCCAGTCACAACACCCATAGCAAAGTTAACTAAAAAAAGTTTCCCCCAGAATTTCGTCATCTGTTTATAGCGATCGTTATTGGTCTTAACATACAATGTCTCTAATAATGCTACAAATAATGACAGCCCTAAGGTCAAGGGAATGAATAAAAAATGGTATGTAGTGGTTATTGCAAACTGCAATCTTGATAATAAAAACTCATCCATTGGTAATCACCTCTCCTAATATTAAATACACTCAATCTAACTAAAGTATAAAACTACCAGTTGCCTTATGTCAATGATAATTTTTATTAAACGATAGAAATTATTAAAGATCAGAGCTTCTAGTTATAGAAAAAGTTTACAAATTTCTTTTGAAATTGATGCTGTTTTAAAAACAATTGTAAAAATATAAAAATAAAAGGTTTTCCCCAAGGTTTTCCTTATAGTATAATGAGAGCATAAAAATAATTTATTGAAGTATGTGTAGTTGAAAGCTGGGTAAATTTATGGAAAATAGTAAATTTCTAACAATTACAGATGATATTCCTTGTGGCATCGCCCAGTTTAGTTATGATGGCACATTTAAACTATCGTACGCCAATCAGGACTTTTTTGAACTTATGGGGTATACGAAAGAAGAATATGATGTATTATTTGAAGATACTTGTGGTATGAGTGTTGAGAAAAGCGAAGTACAGAGAATTCAAGCAATGATTAAGTCACAAAATTGTAATAATAAAAAGGTAAAATTTGAATATGAACATATCATGCCGGATAAAACAATTAAATCAATTGCCATTAGTTCGAAAAGGGTGATCGATGAAAATGGGCAGGTAGCAGTCCGCGGCATTTTTATTGATATTACGGATTATAAAAAAAAGCAAAAAATCGTAGGATTGGAAACGGGCCAGTTAGAAGACCACGCTAAGTTGGATTTATTTACGGGTGTTTATAATAAAGTAACAGTGGCAGAGGTTATTGGTGCCTATTTAAAAAGCACAGGTAAAGAGTCACGACATGCCTTAATGATCATCAATATTGATAATTTAAGGCAAATTAATGAAGAAGTAGGGCACTTATTTGGTGATGCGGTACTGCTCGATATTTTGACGGAATTAAAAAATGAATTTATGGAAGCGGAAATCATCGGGCGTGTTGGTGGTGATGATTTTGTTATTTTATTTAAGAATATTCAATCTATTTCACATGTAGAGGAAAAGGTAAATGCGGTAAGTAATGTTTTTCGCCAGGTGTATTCGGGCGAAAAACAAGCACAGCGTGTTTTTTGTAATTTGGGAATTGCTTTGTTTCCTGAGCATGGTTCTGATTACCAAACGTTATTTCAAAATGCCGACAAGGCATTATATGAAGCAAAAAATACGAAAAAAGGTAGTTTTGAAATTTATAATAAAAGGATAGAACAGTCTATCTCCTATAGTGAGCATAGTGCAAATTCTCAGCTTGGAAAAGTTGAATATGGAAATCAGTTGGTGGATTATCAGAAGAAAAGTTATATGCTAGGTCTAATTAATATGTTTGAACTATTATTTGAAACGAAGGATATTCATAGTGGAATCCATATGGTCTTGAGTATGCTTGGTAAGCACTTTGATGTGAGTCGAGTGTATATTTTTGAAAATGATAGATTGAATACTACGATGAATATTACCTACGAATGGCGTAATAAAGGGATAGAATCAAGGATTAAGAAACATGAGCAGTTTCGTTATTATGGGGTAGCAAAGGACAGGTTATTTTGTATTGAAGATTTAAGTGATCCAGCCGCTACGCAGGCGACTGCTGCTACTCAAATTTTAAAATCTTACTGGGACGCTTGCAATATCAAGGCAATCTTGCAATATGGTTTTTGTGAAAATGGAGATTTTAAAGGGACGATTGGCTTTGATGAGTGCCGTGCTCCGCGAAAATGGACACAAGAGGAAATCGATTCATTGATGATTGTCGCCAAATTTATTGCTTCTTATCTTGTTAAAATGAGAGCGCAAAAAGAAATTGAAAAACTGGCTTATACGGATGCATTGACCGGAATGTGGAATTTAAATAAGTTTAAGTTACATGCAAAAAGAATTGTCGGTGAAATGATGACGGGTAAAAAACTAAAATATGTGATGATTTGTTTTGACATAGAGAAATTTCGTTATGTGAATGATACGTTTGGTTTCGAGGTTGGCGATGAGATCTTACGCTATATTGCAATGCAAATCAAAGAACTATCAAACGCCGAGCTGCTATTTACACGCATGACGGCGGATCAATTTCTGATATTGAGCAAATATGAAGACGTCGAAGCCTTAATGGAATGGCTGAAAATGTTACATAATAAAATTAAATATTTTACTTGCAGTAAAACGGGTCGCTATAAATTGATTTTTCACTATGGAATTTATCTTCTAAAAAATGATGGTGCTTCCTTGAATACCATTATTGACAAAGCGGATATTGCAAGGAGCAAAGCACGTAGCACCCATGATACAAGTTTTGTTTTTTATAATGATGTTTTTAGGCAGAATTTGCTGAGAGAGAAAGAGATTGAAGACTTGGCAGATAATGCGCTAAAAACTAAGGAATTCGTTGTTTATTATCAGCCAAAGGTGGAACTCTCTACAGGCAAAATCAGGGGGGCAGAAGCTTTGGTAAGGTGGATTAGTTCTAGCAAAGGATTTATGTCACCAGGCGATTTCATTCCAGTGTTTGAAAAGAATGGCTTTATAGCAAAAATGGATTTTTATGTGTTTGAATTGGTTTATGCAAGTTTGCGTAAGTGGATTGATCTAGGGCATGAAGTTGTCCCAATATCGGTGAATTTATCTAGGGTCTATTTAACCGATCGAACGTTCATTGATAAGTTGATTGAACTATCCAATAAGTATAATGTTCCGACGAAATATATTGAATTGGAACTCACGGAAAGCGTGTTTACGGAAAATATTGCTAACATTATTGAATTAATGAAGAGCTTATGTAATCTCGGTTTTGCGATTTCTATTGATGATTTTGGCAGTGGCTATTCTTCATTAAAGCTACTGCGGGATTTACCAGTTGATTATTTAAAATTGGATAAAGAATTTTTGGATAATGGCACAGAAAATGTTCGGGAAAAAATCATTATCGAAAATGTCATCCAAATGGCGAAAAGACTTGGGATGAAAGTGGTATCAGAAGGGGTAGAAACGGCCCAGCAAGCAGAGTTTCTTAAAAGATGTTCTTGTGATTTAGCACAAGGGTATCTGTATGCCAAACCAATGCCGCTGACTGAGTTTGAAAAGTTAATGTGGAAATAGATAAGAAGGTAGTGCACACTTGTTGCATTACCTTCTTATTTTATAGCTCAGTTAAAAGTTCATCTAAGATATCAAAGCGGCGTTCGTTGTGATACCCAATGTAGTTTTTTTCTTGCCACTTTCGGGTGCGGGGTTCATTTTTATAAATGGAGATGGCTTCGATGCAGTCACCGACAATGGTATCAATGATTTTCGCACTATGGACACTGTTCTTGACACAAGAACCTAGTAGGTAATGAGGAATGGTGGTGCCAATGTCAATTTTAAGTTTATGTTTTTTGGCAAGGGCCAAAGAAACTGGGGGAATGGCCAGTTCATTTAAGGGGAGCGTTTGGAGTAACTTTTTTGATAACGCATGTGGACCGTGGGCTGGACTTGCTAGATTGATCTTTTTTTCTAAAGCCAATTCTTTATTTAACTTCAGGCGCCATTGAAAGGTTAGGTTACATTTATCGATATGACGAGGTGGGATAGGATAACAATTTGTCAGTGCCATATCGAGCTTCTGCGCGACAGTAGTTGCGATCAACTCTTTTAGTTTATCGTTAAATGTCCCGACCATATCACCATCGACAAATAATGCAATATCGCTTCCTAGAGTTAAAGCGATCTTTGCACCGATTGCGCGAGGAATATCGATGCCAAGGCATTCATGAAAATAAAGCAATTGTAGTTTTGGAATCTTTAAATTGATTGATTCATAGAGGGTAGTATCACGGCAACCATTGACGATGAGTATAATATGGTCAATTGGCAAAAGTGCTAGATTGCGTAAAACCGTTACGATGCGCCCAGCTTCGTTCTTTGCTGGGACAATAGCAGATATCATACTGTTTTCACCTCGTTATATTGCGGACTAAAGTTGATACAGTATATTGAACGCAATGCCATTTTGCTACATGTGGATATTTATGTAAATCATCAATTGGCGTAGCAAACCATCCCGTTCCTACATAATATGAATTAACGAGGAGGGAGGGATCGATGTGGTTGCTATTGGAGATTTGGTGGTACGAAAATCTCATGGAAAAGATATTATTTTTAAAGTGATTGATATAGATAAGCGGGATATGGGATTGAATCGATGCGTGTTAAAAGGGATGCATTTGCGGTTGGTCGCGGATGCTCCGGTCACTGATTTGGAAGCGATTACAGCGGAGTGTTTGCGTAATGAGGTCATAAAATTAGAACGCGTACAACGCAGTGGCTTGGATCGCGCTTTTGATAGGCGCAAGGGTGAGCGGAGGCAAAAGGACTTACTTAGAGGTGATTTATCAAAAAAGTATTCTTTTTTTGATGTGCCAGGGCGGGTGTTGCATATTGATGGTGACGAAGAATATTTAAAAATGTGTTTGAAAACTTATAGTCAATTAAACATTGAGGCTGTTGGCAGATGTATTGATGAAGTAAAACAGCCAATATTCGTGACTGGCTTAGTGGAACAGTATCACCCCGATATTTTAGTATTGACAGGTCATGATGCGCTCATTGGAGGAAAAAAGGATTTTAACGATATCAATAATTATCGTCATTCTAAATATTTTGTTGAATCAGTAAAAAAAGTACGGGCGATTCAACCAAGTAGAGATGAATTGGTAATTTTCGCTGGGGCTTGTCAATCATATTTTGAAGCAATTTTATCGGCTGGGGCAAACTTTGCTTCGGCTCCAACTAGAATTTTCATTCATGCTTATGATCCCGTTTTTATTGCCGAAAAAGTTGCTTTTACCCCGATTAATCGTACGGTTGATGTCAGCGATGCGATTGCCGCTTCGGTTACAGGAATCGAAGGCGTTGGTGGCGTTGAAACCCGAGGAAAATTTCGTTTGGGGTTGCCAAAAACACCCTATGGTTACTAGGTGAAATATTACCAAAAGGATTTTGATTACTTGCATAGAATTTTAAATATTGTTCAAGAATTGTAGGCTTTGGATTTACAGAAAGGTATCTTTTTATGAACGATAAACAAGTATTGAAAAAACTGATGGTATGTTTTAGCATTCTGTCGTGGATCACGATCGCAGTTCCCGGTGTAACGACAAATTACGTTTATGCTGCTGCTGAGACGAAGGCAACAACAGATGAAGTGCAAGCTCTCTCTTTGTTAAATCATGATCGTGCTAAAAATGGTTTAGCACCGCTCGTTTATAATGCAGAGCTAAATAAACTTGCTGAAACTTATGCAGATGACATGATGAAACGTGGTTTTTTTGCTCACAATAATCCAGAAGGGCTCACCCCTTTTGATCGCATGGCAAAGGTCGGTATCACTTACCAATATGCGGGAGAAAATTTAGCGTTGAATGATACGATAGAAGCAGCGCAGCTTGCTTTTATGAATAGTCCAACGCATCGTGAAAATATTTTGAATACACATTATACTGAGGTCGGAATCGGCGTAAAATATGCACCGAATGGAAAAGTGTATGTAGTGCAAGAATTTATCAGCAAGTAAATCATTTATAGAACAAGGGCGATTGCAAAGAGGTGCAATCGCCCTTGTTCTATAAAAAAAGAAATCGTAGATTTTTTTCACATAAATTTTATCCCAGTCATATATATAAATAGAAAACACAAAAGGGGTGAATGTGAGTGAAAGAGGAAAACAATCGTTATAATCAATATATGAATATGCCAGATTATTGTACTTTAGGTGCAGCAACTGGACCACAAACAATCATCGTTAGACAGGTGCTAGGTGAAACAGAGACGCAAAAAATTATAGATGTACATGTACGGGTCCCATCTAAGAAACCATCAATTGAACAGGTTGTTGATGTTTTCGTAAAAAATGTTGAAGTAAATAGTGTTGATGTTATCGCTGATAGAGTTATGGTGCGGGGTGAATTTGAAGTAAAAGCGATTTATGTTGCTTGCCTGCCAGATCAACCAGTGCATGCAGTAGAGATCAAACATTTAAAATTTTTACAAGATGTTGATATTTTGGGGGCAAGACGTGGTATGGATGCTGAGGCAACCGTTGGTGTTGAATTCGTTGATTATGATGTGCCAGAAATGTCACGCGCGTATAAATATAAATACCATGGTGATATGGATGATGACGATGACGATGATGATGATGATATGAATCATAATCACCACCATTGTCATGATGATATGGATGATGACGATCCTTGCGATCCAATGGAGCATCATCATAGTCATATGGATGAATGTCACCATCATCATTCGATGCCGCCATATGATCCAGCAAGTGCATGTTGCCCACCAAAACATAATCCAAAACCAAACCCACCGTGTCCGCCATGCCCGTCTCACTGTGATGAAGTTTGCTGTTTCCGTGATTTCAATGTTTCGATCATGCTGCGGATAAGAGCAAAAGTATTGGCAGATCGTGAAGTGCAAATGACGCCAAGACCAAATTTAACAAGCGGGGCTGCAATAGCACAACCAGTGCAGCCGGCACCAGCACAACCAGCACCACCTGCGCAAACATTGCCAACTACACCAAAAGGGTAAGAGTTGCTTAGAAAAGGAGGGGAGAAAATATGGATGAACATATGGATGATAATCAGCGCATAGCTTCTGGTTCTACTTCTAATTCTGCATCTACCAAAAGTTCATCAGGTACTGGAATGAGTAGCATGATGCCAGAAGAACCTGCAGACATGATGTGTGGATGTCCTCAACCGATGATGGAGGTTCTTGATGTTGAGCAAGTACTTTCAGCAGAGATGCGGCAAAAAATATTGGAATTTGATATGCTTGTGCCAAGGAAAAAACCGGATATTAGGCAGGTTGTTGATGTTTATGTAAAAGATGTAGAAATTGACAGCGTTGATGTTATTCTTAACAGAGTTGTTATTCGTGGTGATTTAGAAGTTAAGGTAATGTATGTGGCAAATTTACCCAATGAACCAGTCCATGCCTTTGAAAAGAAACATATCAAATTTATTCGCGATATTGAGGTAGACGGCGCTGATCCTGACATGAAAGCGACTGCAGATAGCAGTGTGGAATATGTCGATTATGATTTTAATGAGTGTGACCCGCGCAAAGTACACATCACAATCGTTTTAAAATTTTGGACGCGCGTAACGACGACAACTGAAATGGAAGTTACGACAATGGGGCCACCCGAATTACCTTTCCCATATCCAGCAACGGGCTTTGCTGATAATAAAGTCGCTGCTTCAGAATTCAACGAAGAACAGGTTTCTTTTAATCAAATGACGTACGGTATGATGCCACCAGGGGTTCCAATAGCCATGCCAGAGAGTGTTACCGTTATGGAAACTGTGCCACCTACTGCTGGTACTGACATGTCAATTAGTGGGAAAACCGGCACGTTGACTGGTAATGGTGTCAATGTCCGTACGGGGCCAGGAACAGATTACCCATCCGTTAGTAAAATCAGCAAAGGTAGTGTTGTAACCATTAAAGAACAGGCTTTTGGTTGGTATAAAGTTGTATTGCCAGATGGTAATACAACCGGTTGGATCGCAAGCTGGTTTGTAAGTCTTAATAAATGAAAAAGAAGAAAATGCACGCTATATTTTTAGCGTGCATTTTCTGCATAAGAAGGAAATGTTCTCATATGATGTATCATTTCGAGGTGTTATTTATGAGGGGGATGAACGATGCTTTATGCAAAAGAGTATATTGGTTCGATCGGTGTTGGCGTAACGGTACCACAATTAATCAGAGCCGATGATGATAATGTCTATGTGGTGAAATTAAAAAATAATCGTTTAGGAATGAAGGTTTTAGTCAATGAATTTATTGCCAGCCGTTTAGGGGTTCTGATAGATCTTTGCTTTCCGGCAAGTGATACGATTACGTTCACAGACGAGTTCATTAACAGTTCTAAAAGATTGACGCGTTTGAAAGTTATGGAAGGTTTGCATTTTGCAACGTATTATTTACGTGGTAGCAAGTATGTGCATCGTTATCATTTACATGCGGTAACCAATAAGAAAGAATTTGCTGGCGTCATGTTATTTGATCATTTATTTCATAATGTAGACCGAACTTTAAATGGGAAAAATATGCTGATTCGTCGTGAAATTGATGGTTATCGCATGTATGCGATTGATAACTCACATTTATTTGGTAGTGGTAGGTGGAATAAGGAAAACCTAGCGATTATGATCAATGGGGTTAAATTAAACAAACGACGTGCGTATGGAACTTTGCTCCGCCATTATTTGCAAGAAAGTGATTTTACGCCTTACGTAGAGAGATTTCAAGCGATTACTAAGGACCAGCTAGATCAAATTGTTGACAATATTCCCGAAGAATGGTTAAACGATGCTGAAACAAGAGAAGAGTTAAAGTTGTTTTTGCTTGCACGCTGTGCGATGGCTGGAGAGGTTGCAGCGATGTTAATCTCCTTAATCCCGAATATAAACGGGGGTGCCTAAGATAACCAACGAGTAAAGCATTTCGACGTTATCATTGTGCATTCGGATGCAGCCATTAGAAACCATTTTGCCGATAAGCCAAGGCTTATTGGTTCCATGAATACCATAAGCATCATAATTTAGGCCAAGCCAACGGGAACCGAGGAGTCCGCCGGGATTGTTGATTTTGGTGGCGATTACATAATTTCCGACAGGCGTAGGTGTACTCGGTTTGCCGATAGCAATAGGATATTGATAAATTGGTGTATCCGCATCTAAAATTGTTAATAAACGCGCACTTTTTACAATGGAGATTTTAGCATTGCTCAGTGTTGTAATTGTGCGCTTTTTTTGTGTGTAAATATCCATGAGAGACCTCCTAAATTTATTTTGTTGTGTATCATTGTATGTTTTTTTTATCAGATTGGTGATTTTAAAAATATCATGTATATAAATTTCGATTTATTGGCAAATAATATATAGAGTTTTATTTCGTATAAAAGTATTGATAATGATTTGGGGGATAACATGCAAAGCAAGGCTGAAGGAGTATTATTGATTATTGGGGGCAATGAGGATAAAACGGGAGAATGTCATATCCTTCGTACTTTTATTGAAAAGGCGGGTGGAAGGGAAGCGAAGATCGCGGTACTTACCACAGCAACACAGTTACCGGAAGAAGTCGGCATTGAATATAAAATGGTGTTTGAATGGCTCGGAGCGGAAGTAGTAGATATCATTCATGTTGCCGATCGGACCCGGGCCTTTGATCAACATTTAGCGGATCATTTTTCAATGTATACAGGTGTTTTTTTTACCGGTGGTGATCAACTCAGATTGACGAGTATTTTAGGTGGTTCGACTATTGATCAAGCGATTAAGCAGACCTTTGCACATGGTGGGGTGATTGCTGGTACCAGTGCTGGGGCTTCAGTCATGAGTCATACGATGATTGTTGGTGGTGACTCAAGTGAAACACCGAAAAAATCGACAATTAGCATGGCGGAAGGCATGGGGCTCATTGATAAGGTGGTAATTGATCAGCATTTTGCCCAAAGAGGCAGAATTAACCGTTTGCTCGCCGTTGTTGCGCAAAATCCGAATGTGATTGGAGTCGGGGTCGATGAAGATACGGCACTACTGGTGGAAGCTAGCGGTAAATGTCACGTTGTTGGATCGCAAACGGTGACCATTCTAGATGGCAGACAGATTGTACATTCCAATATTTCAGATTCTAGTCTTTTTGATCCATTGGCAATTACGAATGTTACGTTGCATATTTTACCAGATGGCTTCGGTTATGATTTGCATACCCGTAGACCATATGTTTCACACAAATAGGAGGCTATGTAATGAAAATATTGAAGCTCAATGTGCTGAGGGGTGCGAATGTTTTTAGTTATCGCTCTGTGCTGTGGATCAAGTTGTCATTAGGAAAATACGTAGATACCCCTAGCTCGGAGATAGATGGATTTGTCGAGCGGTTAGTAGAGCAATTGCCTAGTTTGCACGAACATCATTGCTCCGTTGGTCATCGTGGTGGGTTTGTTGAGCGGTTGAAAGAAGGGACTTACTTAGCGCATATATTTGAGCATGTGCTATTGGAATTACAAAATATCTGCGGTGATCAAGTAAGCTATGGGAAGACTAGAGTGAGTGATCAAGCGGGTGTTTATGATGTCGTGGTTACGTATAGAACGGAAACAATCGCTAAAAAATGTGCTTACTTGGTTGAACGCTTTTTAAATGCGATGATATTAGGCGAAACTTTTGATTTGGCTACGCAAATCAAAAAATTAAAGGAATTGCAATATGAACTTCAATTAGGGCCTAGTGCTGCGGCAGTTTATCAAGCGGCAAAAGTGCGTAACATTCCGATAACTCGTTTTGCCGATGAAGATTTATTGATCTTAGGTCATGGCAAACATGTGAAAAAAATATGGTCAACGGTAACCGAAAAGACAAGCTTGCTTGCAACAGATTTGGTGGCGAATAAATATTTAACAACTAAATTTTTAGCAGAGCATGGGGTCAGTGTGCCACGTAATTTTATCGTAATAAGTGAAGCAGAAGCTATTGAAGCTTGGCGTGAACTAGAGACTAGTGTTGTCTTAAAACCGCTTGCGGGCAGTCATGGTCGCGGGGTTACCGTCAATGTCTGCCAAGAAAATGAAATCAAGCAAGCCTTTCAAGTAGCGCGTGCTTACGATCATGAGGTTTTGGTGGAACGCTATATCGCTGGTAGACAGTATCGTCTTTGTATGGTGAATGATCAATTGGTCGCTGCGGCGGAACGGATTCCCGCCTATGTGATTGGTGATGGCGAGCATACAGTAGCGCAGCTTGTAGAAATCGCCAACGAGCATCCCTTGCGAACCTTGTGCCAGAGGTAAAGCGAATTGTAAAGATTAAGGAAACGGCAAATCTTAGTACGGGTGGTACTGCAGTTGATGTCACGGCACTTGTCCATCCCGACAATGTTTTGCTTGCACAAAGAATTGCCAAAATGATTGGTCTGGACATTATGGGTATGGATATCATCGCCAATGACATCAGCAAACCTATCAATGGTAAGAATGGCGCAGTCATTGAGATCAATGCTGCTCCGGGAATTCGAATGCATCATTATCCTAGTGCAGGACAAGCCCGCGATGTCGGCGGTAAAATTGTTGATTATTTATTTCCGTATGGCGGTAATGGCAGGATTCCGATTCTTGCGATTACAGGAACAAATGGCAAGACGACGGTAACTAGAATGCTCAGTGCGATTTATCAAGAGGCCGGCTTCAATGTAGGAATGACGACAACAGAAGGCGTTTTTTTTAATCAAGAGTGTCAAATGGCTGGAGATTGTAGTGGTCCGATGAGTGCTAAAATGGTCCTGCATGATAAAAACGTCGAGGTGGCTGTACTAGAAACCGCACGTGGCGGTATTGTGAAAGCTGGACTTGGTTTTGAACGTTGTGATGTCGGTATTGTAACGAATATTAGTGAAGATCACCTAGGGCAAGATGGCATTGAAACTTTAGAGGATTTGGTCTATATCAAGTCTTTGGTGCTAGAATTGGTAGACGTTAGTGGTACGGCGGTTATCAATGCCGATGATGTCTTTGCTCCTAAACTTGCCACAAGGGTACAAGCGCAAGTGATTTATTTTAGTATGACGGAAAATAACATCGTCATTCGGCGGCATTTAGGTGCTGGTGGAAAAGCTGTGTTTATGAAAAATGATAAGATTTATTTGGCGTGCGGCAACCAAGCAAAAGTGATTTTAAATGTAAAAGATATCCCTGTTACCTTGGGCGGTGTGGCGAAACATAACGTGCAAAATGCATTGGCGGCGATTGCTGCAAGCTATGGATATGGGGTTGATGTAGAATATGTGAAACAAGGGTTAACTAATTTTGTTGATAATGTTGGCAGGTTAAATTTATTTCACATTAATGACTTTAACGTTTGTGTTGATTACGGTCATAATTTTGCTGGGTATCAAGCAATTATCAATACAGTAAGGCAACTTGGTACAAAACGTTTAGTTGGCGTCATTGGAGTACCTGGAGATCGTCGGGACGATGTCATTTTTAATATTGGCAAAACGGCAGGGGCGGGATTCGACCAATTGTATATCAAAGAAGATAATGATCTGCGCGGACGTAAAGTTGGTGAAACTGCAAGTATATTAGAAGAAGGTATAAGTTCCATCGGGTTTCCGTCAGAAAAAATCAAGACGATTTTAGCGGAAAAAGAAGCGGTTAAAGTTGCATTGGAAAACGCGATAGCAGGCGATTTTATTGTCGTTTTTTATGAAGATTATAAGGAAACTATAGAAACGATTCAAGAATTTATTAGGAATCGAACTGGCGCAGAAGAGGGCGATCAACCGTTGCTTGATTTTATGCTGACCAACGAAACGATAAGACCATTGTTAAAAAATTCTTTTGTTTAAAAATTTTACATGTTGTTAGCAGGCAAAAACCACTATAATGTAGAAATAATGCTTAATTAATACATTAATGAGAGTGGAGTGGTTGCAATGGACAATGGTGAAGATTTACAAATCGTAGCATTTCGTTTATCCTCAGAAGAATATGCACTGCCCATTACCAAGGTAAAAGATATCAATCGTTTTATGCCACTTACCAAAATGCCGAAATCACCAGCGTTTATGAAGGGGGTTATCAATTTACGCGGCGAAATTATCCCTGTTGTTGATTTAAGAGAACGTTTTGGTTTACCCGTTAGTGAGGCTACCGATGACAGCAGGATTATGGTTGTGGATTTTAATAACCGGTTGCTTGGCATTATCGTCGATTGTGTTACGGAAGTGCTTAGCATACCGACCACTGAGATTGATATCCCACCAGCTGCAGCCAAACTAAACATAAAACAAGTTCCAGGTGTTGGTAAGGTTAATAATCGCTTATTGATTTTATTAAATATTGATGAAGTGTTTTCAGAAGAAGAAGTAAAAAGTTTAAAAGATATAAAAAGAGATGAATAGGTGATTGGATGTTAACAGTAGATGCAAGAGCGAAAATAAATTTGACGTTAGATATTTTAGGGAAGCGACCAGACAATTATCATGAAGTTGCGATGGTCATGCAACAAATAGAACTATCAGATTTATTGGAGGTTCGCTTAGGCGCCAAAGGCGATGGGATTCATCTTATCAGTGATATCCCTGGACTGCCTAATGTAGAACGTAATTTGGCCTATAAAGCAGCAAAGCTTGTCGTAGATAAATTTGCTATTCAGCAAGGATTTTATATGGAACTTACCAAGCGAATTCCAATTGCTGCTGGGCTCGCCGGTGGAAGCGCAGATGCGGCAGCAGTGATCGTGGCTTTAAATGAACTGTTTAATCTTGGTTTATACGATGATGAACTTTGTGAATTAGGGGCCGAGATCGGCTCAGATGTTCCATTTTGTATTCAAGGTGGCACGATGCTGGCAACTGGTCGTGGTGAAATTTTAAAGCCATTATCAGCGATGCCAGCGTGTTATGTTGTTCTTGCAAAACCACAGATATCGATATCGACGGCTTGGGCTTATCAAAATTACGATGCAGCGAGTGTAAATGTGCACCCAGAGAATACAGAAATTATCAAATGCTTAGAACAAGGCGATTTACAAAGTATCAGTAAGTTATTGTGTAATGTTTTAGAAAGTGTTACTATAAAAGAGCATGCTGGAATTGCTATGATTAAGAAATTGATGTTACAGCA
>JARBTT010000042.1 GCA_029240055.1 Anaerosinus sp. | reverse complement strand
GACGAGTTTCTTAGAAGGTGTTATCGCCCGTGGTGATAGAAAAATTGGACAAGTCATACTGGAAGCTTGGAAACAAGGCGCTAAATTTGATGGTTGGTCGGAACATTTTAAATATGATGTATGGATGGATGCGTTTAAAACTTGCCAGGTCGATCCAACTTTTTATAATCAACGTGAACATGCACAAGAAGAACTGCTACCTTGGGATCATATTAGTTCAGGGGCGAATAAAGAATTTTTAATGCGTGAATACAAAAATGCTGTAGCCGAAAAATTCACGCCAGATTGTCGCAGTGGTCAGTGTAGTGCTTGTGGTGTTTGTACAAACCTAAATGTGAAAGTCGTAGATTGGAGTCGTGAAACGTAATGAAAAAATTTCGTACAGAAATAACTAAAGGGGAAGAACTTCGTTATATATCCCATCTTGATTACGCTTCCGCAATCGAAAGATCAATTAGGCGGACCAAAATGCCAGTGGCATTTTCTGAAGGGTTTAATCCACACATGAAAATTTCCTTTGCCTCAGCGCTCGCGTTAGGGGTTACCAGCGCGACTGAATATATGGATGTGGAATTTAAAACAGATGTGGATTTAGATGAGTTTTGTGAGAAAATCAAGCAGCAATTGCCACCAGGGGTTCAGTTGTTACAGGCAAAACCATTAGAGGGCAAACATCAATCACTAATGGCTATGATTGATTTGGCAACGTATCAAATTACGATTCCTTTTGCTGGCGATATTAGCGCAGTGGAAAAGGCGGTAGCAGAATATAATCAAGCTGAAACGGTGATGTATACGCGTTATTCACCGAAAAAAGGTAAAAAAGAAATTGAAATTAAGCAATATATGAGCCAACCAGTTAAGGTGACTCAGAAAAATGACGATATCGTATTTGATGTTATGATTCATGTTACGCCAGCAGGTAGCATAAAACCAGGTGAAGTCTTAAAGGCATTGGTAGACAACTTTGCTATGCCAATTGATGTGACCGAAGCATTTATTCATCGCATAGGATTATACTCTGGTGGCAAAACGCCGATTGAACTGTAAGTTTGGAGAGATGAAACTATGAAGTCCATTATCGTTAATGTTGTTCCAGAAGAAACTCGCATGGCAATATTAGAAGAGAACGAATTATTGGAAATCGCTGTAGAACGTACCCAAAGTGAACATGTGGTAGGGAATATCTATAAAGGAAGAGTTCAGAATGTATTGCCTGGTATGCAGGCTGCATTTGTCGATATTGGCTATGAAAAAAATGCATTTTTATATATTGGTGATGGATTGCCGAAGAATGCAGTAAGTTCTATTGCTAGTAGTGACGTTTTTCATGTTGGGCAAAATGTATTGATTCAGATCGTAAAAGATGCTATAGGGACGAAGGGGCCACGTGCAACAACGCATTTGACTTTACCAGGTCGTTATGTAGTGTTAATGCCGACGGTGGACTATATAGGTATTTCTAGACGGGTTGATGATAATTCGGAACGTGAGCGCTTGAAAATTTTGGCGGAAAAAGTTTGTCCAGATGGTATGGGGATGATTGTTCGTACTGTGGCAAAAGGGAAAAGTGAAGATGTATTAAAAAAAGATATGGAATATCTCTGTAATCTTTGGAATGCACTTGTAGCGCGAAACAAAGTTTCGAGTTCGCCAACGCTTGTTTATCGCGATGCCGATTTGGTGATTCGAATGGTACGAGATTATTTCAATGCTGACATTGATGAATTGGTTATTGATCATTATGAATCATATATGCGCGTTTGTGATTTATTGAGTAATTCGCCAGAGTTATTACAACGTGTCAAGTTATATAAAGGTGCAGAAAATATATTTAGGCATTATCATCTAGAGGATGAAGTTGCCAAACTGGGCCAACGAGAAGTAGAGCTAAAATCGGGCGGGTCTATTGTCATTGATAAAACAGAAGCTTTGACTGTGATTGATGTAAATACAGGAAAATTTGTGGGACAAACCAATTTAGCAGATACTGTTTTTCGTACGAATATGGAAGCTGCTGCGGAAATTACCAAACAAATTCGTTTGCGTGATATCGGCGGAATTATTATTATAGATTTTATTGATATGGAAACAGAAGAACAAAAACGAACGATTTTAAAAGTCTTAGAAGAAAAAGTGAAATACGATAAGACAAAAACCAATATTGTAGATATTACCTCGCTTGGGCTAGTGGAGATGACACGCAAAAAGTCACGGCAGAATTTTGAAGGTATCATCTATAGTAAATGCCCATATTGCAATGGGCGTGGTCTAGTGAAGTCACCAGAGACTGTTAGTATTAATATTAGCCGTGAACTGAGACGTTTATCGAAGAAAAAGAAATTTACTAGCGGTTATCATATTCAAGTGCATCCACAGGTAAAAGTCTTATTTGAAACTTTGGGATTAGTGGCGAATTTAGAAAAAGAAATCGCTTGTAAAATCGTAATTGAGGCAGTAGAATCGCTTCATCCAGAAGTTTATTGCATTTTACAAGCAACTGATGATTGACAAGCATATTTTCTTATGATAGAATTCTATGATGTAAGCAAGGTGATTGCTTTCCCAAACCGCGCGGTGAGGTTAGAAAATAGCTTATGCTATACCGTAATCGGCGAGTATACATATAGGGAGGTGTAATAATGTACGCAATTATTCAAACTGGTGGTAAACAATATCGTGTTGCAGAAGGCGATGTTCTAATCATTGAAAAACTTGAAGCTGAAGAAGGCGACGTTGTAGAATTTGATCAAGTTCTTACCGTTGTTAAAGAAGGCAAAGTTGTTGTTGGTAAACCTGTTGTTGAAGGTGCTAAAGTAACAGCTAAAGTTGAAGCTCAGGGTAAAGGCAAAAAGATTTTAGTTTTCAAATACAAAGCAAAATCTAATTATCGTAGACGTAAAGGTCATCGTCAACCATATACTAAAGTAGTAATCGAAAAAATCGAAGCTTAATCGATGATTAAGGTGAAAATTTTTCGTGATTTAACTGGCATGGTTACTGGTTTTAACGTAACAGGTCATGCTGATACAGCTCCGCATGGTCAAGATATCGTTTGTGCAGCGGTGTCTGCTCTAACACAAACAGCTTTGCTTGGGTTAGGTAAACATCTAAAACGCGAATTGGATTTTGATATTGCGAGTGGTAAGTTGAAAGTTAGTTTAAAAACTGCTCCAGATGAATTGACAAGTGCTATTTTTGAAACAATGATACTTGGGTTAACTGAGATCGAAAATATAAATCCTAAAGGTGTTCACATCTTAGAGTACAGGAGGTGAAATGAGTATGTTTAATTTTGAATTACAGTTGTTCGCTCACAAAAAGGGTGTTGGTAGCACTCGTAATGGACGTGATAGCGAGTCGAAACGTCTTGGTGTAAAAAGTCAAGCAGGTACGGTTGTAACTGCTGGTAGCATTTTAGTTCGCCAAAGAGGTACTCACTTCCATCCAGGGCAAAACGTAGGTATCGGCAAAGACGATACTTTATATGCTAAAGTTTCTGGTAAAGTGGCTTTTGAACGTAAAGGCCGTTATGACAGACAAATTAGTGTTTATGCTGTGGAAGAAGCTATCTAATAAAAAATACTACCTGCGCCTACTTGTAGACGCAGGTATTGTTTTATTAATATTTGTGATGTATAAAAAGCTGGTATTAATTCAATACCAGCTTTTTATACATCACAAACAGGAATTTTCCATATTAAGGCGAAAGTGTATTAAATGTCTATTACACGGAAGGTGATGATGATATGGAAAACATACCTAATCAAGTGGTATGCGAAGAAATGATTAAATTATTGCGGCGACAACGTCATGATTTTATTAATCATATCCAAGTTGTACATGCCTATTTGCAATTAGGAAAAATCGAAAAAGCATTGGCTTTTTTAGAAGAGTTGGCGAAGGACACAAATAAAAACGATTTTTTTATGAAGTATACTTGTCAAGAAGAGTGCTCTAAAAAGGCAGATAAAGAGTAAATTCTACTTGAAATGTATATATTATAATTAAAATATTTCATAATGGTAAAGGGGTAAATAATGTTTATAGATAGAGCTAGAATAATGATTAAAGCTGGGGATGGCGGTAATGGAATGTCGAGTTTCCGGCGAGAAAAGTTTGTGCCAAGAGGTGGCCCAAGTGGCGGCGATGGTGGTAGAGGTGCCAATATTGTCTTCGTTGTTGATGATAATACCAATACATTGATTGATTTTCGTTATAAACGTAAATTTGTCGGTGCCAATGGTGACAATGGTGGCACGAAAAACTGCTATGGACAGGTCGCAGAAGATTTACGCATTAAAGTTCCTGCTGGAACTTTAATCAAAGATGAAGCAACTGGCGAAGTCTTAGCTGACTTGACAGAAAAAGGGCAAGAAGTGATTTTGGCTTATGGTGGTCGTGGTGGTCGCGGTAATGCGAAATTTGCAAACAGTGTGAATCGTACCCCAACCTTTGCCGAGTTAGGCGAGCCAGGTGGTGATAAAACATTATTATTAGAATTGAAATTATTAGCAGATGTTGGTTTGGTTGGGTATCCAAGCGTTGGTAAATCTAGTATTATTTCTATGGTATCAGCAGCAAAACCTGATATTGCAGCCTATCATTTTACGACGTTAACACCTGTCCTTGGGGTAGTCAGTTTAGGGGAAGGTCATAGCTTTGTTATGGCAGATATCCCAGGCTTGATCGAAGGTGCGCATGAAGGCGTAGGATTAGGTCATGATTTTTTAAGGCATGTAGAACGTACGAAGATCATTTTGCACGTCATTGATGTATCGGGTATGGAGGGGCGCGATCCAATCGAGGACTACCATAGAATCAATAAAGAATTGAGACTCTATAATGAACGTTTAGCAAAACGCCCACAAATCATTGCTGCAAATAAAATGGATATTCCTGAAGCAAAAGAAAATTATGAAAAATTAAAAGCCTTTGCCGAAAAAGAAGGCATAGAAATATTCCCGGTTTCTGCCGCAACCAATGAAGGTCTAAAAGAAATGGTGGAACGCGTTTCAAAAGTTCTTGATGAATATGTGGAAGAACCAGAAGCTGTAGATGAAGTAAAAGTATATGAAGCGAAATCAGATGATGAAGTTACGATTGGCCGTAATGCAGTAGGTGCTATTATTGTGAAAGGTAAGTCCCTTGAAAAATTAGTTGCAATGACAAATTTTGAAAATGATGAAGCACTGAAACGTTTCCAATATATCTGGCGTGTTAAGGGGATTGAAGATAAGTTAAAAGCTTATGGCGTTAAAGAAGGCGATACTATTTATATCGGTGAAATGCAATTTGACTACAAAGAATAGGAGAGAAGATTTTTGATAAAAGATACATTAACAGGCAAACAAAAAAGATTTTTACGGGCAATGGGGGCTACGATGGATCCAGTGGTGCAGATCGGCAAAGCAGGACTTGCTCCAGCAATTGTTATCAGTGCTATTGAAGCTGTCAAGGCGCGTGAACTAATCAAGGTAAAGGTATTGCAAAATTGTTTTGAAGCGCCTACGACAGTGTTACAAATGCTTGCAGAACGCACGGATACTGAATTGGTCCAAATTATTGGACGCAATGGTCTTTTATATAAACCAAGCAAGGACAAACCAAAAATCGAACTTCCATAACAAAGAAAATGATGAATCGTATGGAGGCAGCTATGAATACGAGACAAGAATTAGTGAATGCAAAACGAATTGTCGTTAAAGTAGGAACGAGTACATTAACACATAGTACAGGAAAACTTAATTTTTTTCGTATTGAAAAGTTGGTTCGGGAGTTATCTAATTTAGCCAATCAAGGCAAAGAAATTATTTTGGTAACTTCTGGTGCTGTTGGTGCTGGCGTAGATCGGTTAGGTTTAAAAGAAAAGCCAACAACAATTCCTGAAAAGCAAGCAATGGCAGCGGTGGGACAGGGAATTCTCATGCATATGTATGAGAAGTTATTTGGCGAATATGGTCAAACAGTTGCCCAAGTATTATTAACTCGTGAAAACTCTGTGAAACATAAACAATATATGAATTCACGTAATGCATTATTGACACTCCTCAAAATGGGGGTTATTCCTGTTATCAATGAAAATGATGCGATTGCTGTAGATGAATTGAAAATTGGTGATAATGATACTTTATCAGCAACCGTAGCTACGCTTGTAGATGCGGATGTATTGATTATTTTATCAGATATCGAAGGTGTTTATACAGCCAATCCACAGAGTGATCCAACGGCTACCTTGATCTTGGAGATTAAAGATATTACACCAGAAATTGAAGCGTTAGCTGGTGGGGCTGGTTCCAAGCTCGGTACAGGTGGTATGTTTACCAAAATTCAAGCAGCAAAAATAGCGGTCAATTCTGGGGTGACGATGGTAATCGCCTCTGGTAACCGCGATGGTATCGTTCGTGATATTTTGAATGGTAAGGAGCTTGGTACGGTATTTCCCGCTAAAGAATATCATCTAAAAGTTAGAAAAAGCTGGCTTGCTTTTGGTACACGTATTGATGGTGGAATCTTAGTCGATGAAGGCTGTGAAAGAGCCATGCTCGAAGATGGTTCTAGTTTACTAGCAGCAGGTATAGTTGCGGTGGAGGGAACCTTTGATAAGGGGAATACGGTGCGTATTTTATCTAGCCATGGTCGTGAGATTGCGCGCGGCAGTGTAAATTACAATGCAGAAGAATTACAGAAAATTATTGGCAGAAGCACAAAAGATTTTCTGGAGATTTTAGGAACAAAGTACTATGATGAAGTGATTCATCGTGATAATATGGTATTAATGGTTTAAAAATATCTGAATAGTACTAGGGAGGCATTGTTATGGAGTTGAAAGATCAAATAGAGGAAAAAGCCCAGAGAGCAACTTTTGCAGCAAAAAAACTGGCCACGCTATCGGTGAATAGTAAAAATTATGCTTTATTGGTTATGGCAGATGCGTTAGAAGAACACATGGAAAAAATCTTGTCAGCAAATGATCAAGATTTGGCAAATGGTGTAGTCAAAAAGCTTGGCAAACCATTATTGGATAGATTGATGCTTGATACGATTAGAATTAAAGCCATGGCAGAGGGGCTTAGGCAGACTGCGAGCTTACCGGATCCAATTGGTGAAGGACTCGGATCGTTTTGTCGACCGAATGGTCTTGAAATTCAAAAAGTAAGGGTTCCGCTTGGTGTTATTGGCATTATTTACGAAGCTCGACCTAATGTTACAGTAGATGCTATAGGCTTATGCTTAAAGTCTGGTAATACGGTATTGCTTCGTGGCGGCTCAGAAGCAATTAAATCCAATATGGCGATTGTTGATATACTTACAGCAGCGGCTTATGATGCTGGTATCCCGGTTGGTTCAATTGAATTTATTGAGAATACCGAACATGAAGCTGTCAATATGATGTTAAAGTTAAATAAGTATTTAGATGTTATTATTCCTCGTGGCGGTGCAGGTCTGATCAGAACGGTAGTGGAAAATAGTACCGTGCCTGTGATTGAAACTGGTACGGGCGTTTGCCATACTTATATTGACGAAAGTGCCGACCTTAAGATGGCCTCTGAAATTGCATTGAATGCAAAAGTTTCTAGACCGGCTGTATGCAATTCTATGGAAACGCTACTGGTACATGAAAAAATCGCTGATTCTTTTTTACCAGAAATGATTACGGCATTGACGGCAGAGAGAGTGGAAGTTCGTGGTTGTGAAAAAACAATGAAGTATAATGAATCGATTATTCGGGCGACAGAAGAAGACTGGTCAACGGAATATGGCGATTTAATTTTATCCATTAAAGTCGTTGCTACGATTGATGAAGCGATTGAACATATTAATCAATACAATACCAAACATTCCGAAGCGATTATTACCAAAGATTATAATAATGCACGTAAGTTCCAAAAACAAGTAGATGCAGCAGCTGTTTATGTGAATGCTTCAACACGGTTTACAGATGGCTTTGAGTTTGGGTTTGGTGCTGAAATAGGGATTAGTACACAAAAATTGCATGCCCGGGGCCCGATGGGGTTAGAAGCATTAACCAGTATCAAATATCTCATTTGTGGCGATGGTCAAATAAGATAAAAGGATAAGGTGAATAAAATGCTCATACTAATTGGTATGAGCATTTTTGGACAGTACGATCTATGAAGAATTTATGCGGTTATCTAAAGGCAATCTATCATTATTATCAAGATCCTAAAGGCCACCATGATATCGTTGATTATGCGAGAGCAAGTTTGATTATGGTTACCACCATTGTTGTGGTTCTTATTGCAATCAAGTTAATTTGTGAAAAATAACTACAATTGAAGACTATAGGCGTTGCTTATGATATAATAGTTACAAAAATACGCTAGGAGCAGTTTTATGGCACAAATAAAGCAGAAAATTGGTATTATGGGGGGAACATTTGACCCTATTCATGTAGGACATCTTGTTACAGCGGAAGCAGTACGCAATGAATATGGTTTGGATAAGGTTCTGTTTATACCAGCGGCCAATCCACCTCATAAACAGAATCAAAAAGTTACGCCAGCAATTCATCGCTATATTATGACAGCTATGGCAACATATTCTAATCCTTATTTCCATGTATCATCAATCGAATTAGACCGTCCGGGTCCATCATATACGATTGATACTATCTATGAATTGATTGATAAATTTGGACCACAAACGGAAATATATTTTATTACGGGTGCAGATGCGATTCAAGAGATTCCAACATGGGATAGGATTGAAGAACTCTTAGGATTATGTCAGTTTATAGCGGCAACTAGGCCTGGTTGTGTACCTAGTGTAGATAACATTAAAGAATATTTTGGTGAATTAGGAGGCAGTCGCATTCATCGTTTGAATACACCTGAACTTGAAATATCATCTACAGATATTCGGGCGCGTATCAAAAATGCTTACTCAATTAAATATATCGTACCAGAAAGCGTCGAGAATTATATTATTAAAGAAGGTTTGTATTTGTAAGTGGCAAATAAAGGCAGGCATATTTTTTATGGATTGGCAAATAATTATATTGCAGGTGCAAAGTCCATAGAAAGAGAGGTGAACGATATGACAAAAACTCTCTATGTCGGCAATCTACCATGGTCAACTACCGATACTGCTTTAAGTGAAGCATTTAGTGAATATGGCAGCGTAGTGTCAAGTAGAATTATTACTGACCGAGAAACTGGTCGTTCAAGAGGTTTTGGTTTCGTTGAAGTTGAGGATAGTGATGTAGATACGATAGTGTCTGCAATGAATGGTTCTGACTTTGACGGTCGTCAAATTGTAGTCAATGAAGCGAAAGCTAGACAAGACTAGAGCATAATGTGAAGCCTTCTGTGATATCGTAGTTTTAGAGTAAAGATATGGTATTATTAATCTTTCAAGACTATGACTATTTTTAGAAGGCTTTTTGTTTGCTTTTGTTTATTGCAGGATATTAACAACATTTAGCGAATTTTAGCATAAAGAAGGTGATTTTATATGGATTATGCGGAGTGTAAGGCTGTTTTATCAACCAAACTTACCAAAGAACGTTATAAACATTCGCTAGGTGTAAGTAGTACTGCTGAACAATTGGCAAAGCGATTTGGCGTTTCTTCGGAAAAAGCAAAATTAGCGGGTCTGATGCATGACTGTGCAAGAGAATTTCCAACGAAGGATTTCGTTGAAATTGCAGAACGTATGAAGATCCCTGTAGGTGAAATAGAACGTCATGCGCCGATTTTATTACATGCCCATATTGGGGCAAAGTTGATTGAGTCTGAGTACCAAATTGACGATGAAGAAGTTCAAGCTGCAATTCGTTTACATACAACTGGTGGGGAAAATATGACAAAATTAGATAAGATTATTTATCTAGCAGATTTGATTGAACCCAACCGTGAGTTTAGTGAAGTTACTTATTTAAGAGAACTAGCAGAAAAAAATTTAGACCGAGCATTGTTTGAGGCTTTTAATCAATCCATTCTGCATGTGATTAAAGGAAATCAAGTTGTGCATCCATATACAATTATTGCTCGTAATGAAATGCTGCTAAAGGAATAGTTTTTAATGACAAATGATAGAAAAGTAAAAGATAGCAAGGGTGGTCCAAAGAAAAGGCGCCGGGTTTGTTGGGGCAGAATATTTATTTTTCTCATCATACTAAGTTCTATTATTGGAACATTGGCATGGGCATCCTATAGTGCATATGTTGTGCTCAAAGATGTTTATACTAGCTATAGTATGATTTTTGATGAATTTCAAAAGAAAAAAGAAGTGCAGACTAAGTTCCAAAATGAAAAATTTAATAATTATACTAATGTACTGTTATTGGGAATTGATGATGGTGATAAGGATGTTGAAGGTTCACCTAGGCATGCTGATAGTGTCATCTTAATAAGTATTCATCATACCGATGGTAGTATTCGAATCTTGTCCATCCCTCGTGATACGCAAGTAAGTATTCCGGGTCGGCAGGGGCTAGATACCGTTAAGCAATCGTATTTTTATGGTGGAACTCAATTGGTACTTAGGACGGTAGAAGAATTTTTACAAATACCAATCAATCAGTTTGTTGTAGTTGACAGTAAAAGCTTTATTGATATGATGGATACCCTGGGGGGACTGGACCTTTATGTAGAAAATGATATGGATTATGAAGACCCTTCTGCAGAGTTTCAAATTCATTTAAAGAAAGGTTTTCAACATTTGGATGGTAGTGCAGCAGATCAATATGTTCGTTATTGTAGTGATGAACTCGGTGATGTTGGCAGAGTACAAAGGCAGCAGCGCTTTTTAAAAGCTTTTTTTTCGGAAATGATTCATACTGATAAGCTGACCAAAATTCCAAATTGCATTAAGGTTGCTAACAATCAGGTTATAACGAGTTTCGCAATGCTTGATGCAGTGCATTTAATGAAAAACTTAAAAAGTTTTAGTCCGGAACTTGTCAAAACAGAAATGCTTCCGGGATCCTTGGTGAATGTGAAGTATTGGCAGCCGGATCAAGTCGCTATACAACAGGTTTTAGCTGATATGTTTAAAGATGAAGCAAATGATCAAAATAGTACAACAAAATAATTTTTAGCGATACTTCTTATCGTAATGATAACGATAAGAGACTGCTACAAGATTGTAACAATCTCTATAATAAAATTTAGGAGGAATTATATGTTTAATACAACAGAAGAGATGAGTAAAGCAATTGCAGAGGCTGCGAGCAATAAAAAAGCAAGAGATATTGTTATTTTAGATATGACGAAATTAACGATGGCAACAGATTATTTCATTATCTGTAGTGCAACATCGACTACGCAAGTCAAGGGAATTGCCGATAATATTGAAGATGAATTAGCGGAAAAAGGTGTGTTCTTTACCCATAAAGAAGGGTATCGTGAAGGCAACTGGATATTGCTTGATTATGGTGACTGCGTAGCGCATATATTTATTGATGAGGATAGACAATTCTACAATTTAGAACGATTATGGGCGGATGCACCAACAACGCATTATGAGGATTAGGATTTACTATGGAAAATAATGAAATGATAAAATTGAAACCAAGCACTGTTGAAACTTTAAAAGTTGTTAGAGCCAGTGAAATGGGTGCATTTTTAGATGCGATGACGGGAAATACTTCTGATGACATCTTGCTCCATAAAACGCAGCAAACTAGTAGCGTAGAAATTGGTGATGAAGTCGAAGTATTTCTTTACCTAGACCCGAAAGGGCGCTTGACGGCAAGTATGCGAACCCCAAAAATGAGAGAAGGTCAAATTGCTAGAGTTAAAATTATCAATGTTAGCAAAGATGGTGCTTTTGTTGATGTGGGGGCAGAACGTGGTATTTTTATGCCGTATGCTGGAATGCGTGGGAAATTGCAAATTGGTGAAGTCGTATGGGCAAAATTATATACTGATAAATCAGGGAGACTTGCGGTGACAATGGAGGTCGAAGATGAGCTTCGTCGTGCCTCAAAGCCAGCAGAAGTAAATATTGGTGATATGGTACACGGAACTGTTTACAACTATACCGATCAAGGGGCCTTCATCTTTACGGATGAGCGCAATATTGCTTTTATGGATAATTGTGAAATTCCTGTAAGACCTAAGGTTGGACAGGAAATAACAGCGCGTGTTACCTTTTTACGTGAAGACGGCCGGATTAACGTCTCTCTACGACCTATCAAAGAAAAAGCAATCTCAGTGGATGCTGAGATCATTTTAAATTTATTAAATGATCGTGATGGTAAAATGCCATATAGTGATACAACTTCACCAGAAGTAATAAAAGAAAAATTTAATATTAGTAAAGCGGCCTTTAAACGAGCGATCGGGTCACTGATTAAAAGTGGCAAAATCGAGCAACGCGACGGCTGGACTTATTTAAAAGATGAACAATAATTTATTGATAATATGTGTTAGTTGATGCAGGAATTTATCGAAAGCATAGCGAACATTACACTATAATTGGTAATTAATGAATTTTTTCAAATAATTAGATAAATATTTGAATTTGCAATTGAAGTGGGGGAACTTATATGAGTGATAATAATGCTGTAGATAAAAAAGGTATATTATTAGAAACCGGTACCAATGAGTTTGAAATTGTAGAATTTAATATTGGTGCAGTTAATTATGGTATTAATGTTGCAAAAGTCCGTGAAGTTATCACTAGGGTGCCTGTAACAAAGATGCCACAAGTACATCCATATGTGGATGGTTTATTTACATTACGTGGTCGTGTAATGCCGCTGGTTAATTTACCACGTTGTTTAAAAGAAGGTGGCGAGCAAGAGCCTAAAAACATTATTGTAACCGAAATTAACGGCTATAATATGGGCTTTTTAGTTGACAATGTATCGCGAATTCACCGTATTTCTTGGACGGATATGGAACCAGCACCAAATGTCGGCGATAATGCAATGGTAGTTGGGGTTATCAAAATGACAGATAAAATTGTTCTGTTGTTAGATTTTGAAAAAATCATTGCGGAAATTAATCCTGAAATTAATATCAAACTTTCAACCTTTGAAGAGACGAGAGATGATGTGAAACTTCAACGTGAAAATCAGCAAATCATTGTAGCCGAAGATTCGCCAATGCTTCGCGAATTATTAGTTGGTACGCTACATTCAGCTGGCTATAGTCAGGTCAGAGATTTTAGTAATGGTAAATTAGCTTGGGAAGCCTTATCTGCTATTGCTGGAAATGATAAGCCATTAAAAGACGATGTTGCTATTGTAATTTCTGATATTGAGATGCCACAAATGGATGGACATCATTTATTAACGTTAATTCGTGCTGATAAAAAGTTGCGGGAAGTACCGGTTGTGTTCTTCTCTTCTTTAATCAATGAAGAAACGCGCCGTAAAGGTGATACAATTGGGGCCAATGGCCAAATTTCTAAACCAGAAATTGGTCAGTTAATTACCCTGATTGATAAATTAGTCTTTGGTGAAGAAAAAGCTGAAGCAATCTAAAAAAATATTTCATCTATAAGGGGTAAGCAGTTGATTGGTATTAACTGCTTGCTTTTTTATTTGTAAATTTGGCATGTGTAAATAAATTCTGAGCATTTGTTTATACTACCTTATTAGGAGGTGGAATGAAATGCATAATCAAGATATAAAAGGCATGCTTGAAACTACATTAGAAGATAAGCAAGAGCATGTGAGAGACTATCAGGAATTTGCTGATAAAATTTATGATAGTGAGAGTGAAATCGCTAAGATGTTTAAACATTTTGCTGAAGGAGAAGCTCTTCATGCAGTAAAACTAAAAGAAGCGTTAGACAAATTGGTTTAAATAAGAAAGAGAACAATTTAGAAAATTGTTCTCTTTCTTATTTTTAGGCAATAAAAAAACTCACATAAAATGTGAGTTTAAATAACGAATGGTGGCGGCGCAGAGATTCGAACTCCGGACACTGCGGGTATGAACCGCATGCTCTAGCCAACTGAGCTACGCCGCCGAAATGGTGGATGGGGTTGGATTCGAACCAACGAAGGCGGAGCCGGCAGATTTACAGTCTGCTCCCTTTAGCCACTCGGGAACCCATCCATATGAATTAGTTAACTGGAGCTGGCGAGAGGACTTGAACCCCCAACCTACTGATTACAAGTCAGTTGCTCTACCAATTGAGCTACACCAGCACGCCTTAACGACAATATTTATTATAGGGTAATATGTAAAATGAGTCAATAGGTTTTTTGAAAAAAATTAGCAGTTTATAAATTAATTTTAGATTATTTTAGATTTATCAGAATTTATTGTATTTTATAAGTCAGCATAAAAGGAGAATGATTGCTGTGTGACGAATTTAGAAATATAGATAAAAAGTCAAGTAGTTAAAGAATATTTTAGTAGAAAGTGATAAAAAAATGGCGCAAAAAAGTATTTGTGAAATATTATTTAAAGATAGTGTAATTATACCTTCAGTTAGAAATGTTGATGATTTTAAATTTGCTTTGGCACATACGAAATCTGCAAGTATCATATTATTATTTGGTGATATTATTGTATTACCCTCCATCCTTCAAGAAGCTAAAAAATATAATAAACGTGTTTTGGTGCATTTGGACTTGATTGGTGGTATTGGTAAAGATCGTTCCGGGATTCGATATCTCGCTAGGTTGGGTGTTAATAGTGCCATTACAACAAAACCACAATTGGTTAAGTTTGCTCGTGAAGAAGGTATGATTGTTATCCAAAGATTATTTGTGATGGACTCAGAAGCCTTAAAATCGGGGATTAACTTACTTAAAAGCTGTAATCCAGATGCCGTCGAAGTATTACCGGCTTCTATTCCTAAAATAATTATTGATCAATTGGTAAAAGAAATAGGGCTACCTGTGCTTGCTGGTGGTTTGATGCATACGATGGAAGACATAGAAACTGCCTTGAAAAATGGTGCGCAGGCAGTTAGTACCAGTAAGAAAGAGTTATGGTAATTGAACTAAAATGTGTTGAGTAAAGAGATGATAAGAAATTTGTGGACTGAAAATAAATATACAAAAACAAAGAAGCTATTGTAAAAATAAAATACAGTAGCTTCTTTGTTTAGTTTATGAATTTTTTAATTTATTTTTTTTAGTAACAGAGATAGGGGGCTGTTTCCCTTTGTAACCGCAGTAAATAAAACAGGCTAGCCCAATAAAGAATACGAGTAAACTTGTCATTTGCGCGGATTTTAGGGATAATCCTAAGACTTGGTTAGTGTAATCACCACGTAAATATTCTAAAAAGAAACGGGCGACTGAATATAACATGGTATAGAGAATAAAAGCCTGACCTTTTGCGTGAGAAGTTGTGCGGAAGATAAGAAGAATAGCAAATATGACGATATCAAGCTGTCCTTCCCAAATTTCTGCTGGCCACAAGGGTTGTCCACCATACGTTTGATAGGCAAGCGTTGTTACTGGATAGATAATGCCATAAGAAGTTCCCGTTGGCGCTCCAAAAGCATCACCATTTAGCAGATTGGCAATGCGCCCGATCGCTTGTCCTAAGATAATTGCTGGAGCCATGATATCTGCCAATGCCCAAGTGTCGATATTGTGACGCTTGGTATAAATGATACCAACAATTGCTCCAAGGACAATACCACCTTGAATGGCCATACCACCTTGCCAGACATTAAATACTTCAGTAATGTGATGTTGATAATAGCCCCAGTCGAAAAAGAACACATCCCATAATCTTGCCCCGATGATACCACCCAGACCGCAATAAATCCCCATATCAACGATATGATCCTGCCATCTACCATCTTGTTTTGCCAAGAAATATGCTACGCCAGTCGCGAGGATAATGCTCATGCTAAGTACTAGCCCATAGGCACGAATGGGAAAGTCACCAATAAAAAAAAGATACTGATACATATTGCCTCCTAAAATTTTCATAGTTATGTCAATGTCTGATTAATATTATAGGAGATAATTTCGTAATTAAAAAAAAGATACTGATACATATTGCCTCCTAAAATTTTCATAGTTATGTCAATGTCTGATTAATATTATAGGAGATAATTTCGTAATAAGCAATTCAACGGTCAAAGATTAATCTAGAAAAGGTATAGTAAAAATAATGAGGTAACTACTGCTTGTAAAAGCAAGTAGTTATAAATGTGAAAAATTAATCAGTTGGTCGGAACATGCTTAGCTTTTTTAATGACTCCATAAAAGGCTTTTCATCAGATTGAAGAATTGCAAAAAACTCATAATCAAATTTTTCGATTAAACGGACAGCTTGAGAGACTTTCCGGCTACCTTCATCAAGTAAGAGAATCACATTTGCCCGAGTATCGGTTGGATGCGGTTCTTTTTTTATTAGCTTTTTTTTATCAAGTAGTTTTAAAATTTGTGAGGTTGTCATAGTGTCGATTTCTGAGTGAGAGGCGATCATTATTTGTGTTACGTTTTTTCCTTGATTTTGTAAATAGGCTGTAACGGCTAGTACAACAAATTGAGGGTGAGTTAATCCTAACGGTTGTAATATTTTTTTTATTTGTGTATGCCAAGTATTGTAGGCACGGATAAACAAAAAGCCGGGACTTTTTGAAGAGCTATCACTAAATTTGGAAGGAAACATTATGGTTCCTCAGCGATCTTTTTTATTGCTAGAACTGCTTGTGGTGTATCACTGAAAATTTGTGATAAGAAGTTTACATCTTCTTCAGTAATAGCTCCGTCTAATTTTTCTAGCCCCATACTATGTTTAACTAGCGTCTTATTACCGTAACTTGTGAGTGAGTGTCCAACGCATATCGCCATTCCGGTATCAGGAATTTCTGTTCTATCAAGAAATTCTTTATTTGGAATAACAGAAATCAGTGTAAAAGGCATTTCTGGTTG
>JARBTT010000221.1 GCA_029240055.1 Anaerosinus sp. | reverse complement strand
TATATCAGTAAAGCGATTGCATTGGCTAATAATCAGTATAAGGTAATGAATTTGCATAAAAATTTAAGAGAGCGTATGCGTAAGTCTCCATTAATGGATGAAAAACGCTATGTTGCAAATGTTGAACGGCTTTATAAAAAGGTTTGGAAGAATATCGTTGATGAAGTACAAGCAGAAAAAATTTTAAAAGAAATGAGTGTATTATTGCATACGGTAGAAGAGGGACTAGTCTATCTTCATGGTAGATTGGTACTTGGAGATTTATCCGAAGTGGTCGTACAGATATTTGATGATACTGCGTATGCCTTTAAAAACACGCAGGTGGCAGTGCAGAAGATTTTTGGTGATACTGAAACAATTTTATATTTAATAAAAAAATCAAATAAAGCTCGCCAATTATGTAAATCTAAGCAAGGGGCAAAAGCAGGTGAATGCATCGCAACAGAGCTTATGCCATTACTCAAAGAAATGATAAAGCGTGTAGAAGGGAGGATAGAAAAATAAGAACGAAGCAATTTAAGAGTTTTTATGTTGAGTACGAATCATTAGTATGAATTATCAACACTTTCATGGTAGTTATACACAGGGTTAAAAAGAATGTTATCAACAGTTGTGGATAAAAAGGTGGATAAATGCCCTTGAAAGGTTTATTTGTTGTGATTTTTAGTAAAAGTTATATGTTAATAATTTGTTAACAAATTGTTAATTTTATAAAAGTGAGAGAGAAATGGAGTTGTTAACAATTCTTTTGTTGATAACTAGACTATAAATTTGTATAATGGTTGTATAGGATTTATTTAGAAAAATATAGTAACATGGAGGTGCTTTATATGGATATAGCGGCATTGTCGGTTGCGATGAGTCAAAATAATTTACAGCAAGATCTTGGCGTTTCAGTGATGAAGATGGCTCTGAACCAAATTGGTGATCAGGGGACAGCATTATCTGACATGATGGGGGATACTAAATCAATGGAATTGGCGGCAGAACCATATCTTGGTTCTAATGTTGATATTAGTGCATAATTGCATGCTACACTGAGCTTAATGAAATTGGGCTCGGTGTTTTTTCTAGTATAGGGGGATTTTGTAGTGGTTGAACTTTCAGAACGGGTGAAAAAGTTGATGTTATCTTTCTATGGAGACAATCCATTTGTAAAGCAGTTAGAAATCAAATTAGTGAAGGCTCAAGTGGGGCGGGTTGAAATGCTGATGCCGATTGATAGCGATTTCCATACAAATGTTTATAAGATAGCGCATGGCGGAGCTTTGATGTCGCTGGCGGACACGGCAATGGGAGCAACTTGTTTGACTTTAAATAAAAAGGTGGTAACGCTCGAGTTTAATATCAATTGTATCAAAGGAGCACCGAGTAATTGCTCAGTGCTCGCAATTGGTCAAGTTATACACAATGGAGCAAGCACGATTGTCGTAGAAGCGGATATTATCGGGGAAAATGGCGAATTTTACGCCAAAGCACGGGGAACTTTTTTTGTTATCGAAAAATTTACGGCTTAAATAGGTAATAATGATAAAATGTTCTTGCTTTTTTTCTTACAGAAATTTATACTTAGAGTTAAGAACTTATTGCTTAGGTCCGTGGTTGTAAGTCGATGCCAGTTGCAGGCGAAACGATCCACGTAAGGAATCCAAAAAGTGATTCTGATCATGGTGCAGCTTAGAGGTAAGTCCTGCCGGAGTCTTGTACATAATTGATGTCGATATCCGAGAGAGGTAGTAGTGAGGGAATAATTTCTATTAGCGAAACTTCCAGCAGGCGAGTGTGGGGTCAAAAACCAGGTCGGCTGAGCATATTCTTAAAACTCAAAAGGTGAGGGGATTTTTTTAATGGCTTTCGAAGACAAAACTCTTCAGTGTAAAGATTGTGGAAAAGATTTTATTTTTGGCGCAGGAGAACAAGAATTCTACGCAGAGAAAGGTTTCGAAAACGAACCTGTACGTTGTCGCGATTGTCGCGATGCTAGACGTCGTAACCGTGATGGTGGCGAATCTAGACAACAACGTGAAATGTTCGAAGTTGTTTGCGCTAACTGTGGCGTAACTACTCAAGTACCTTTCCAACCTCGTAACGATCGTCCAGTATACTGCCGCGATTGTTTCAACGCTAATAAATAATTATATACAATTGTATATACTTGAGGCCCGGAGCAATCCGGGCTTTAGTGTTTGCTAGGTAGAATAATACTGAATACAATATTACAAATTTAAAGGAGGTTCCTCTATGTCTAAAAAGATTTTAACGCTTTTCATGGTAAGTATGTTTGTTATGACAGCTTTATTCACTGGTTGTGGTGCACAAAAGGAACAAGCGCAAGCAAAGGAAACAAAAGAAAAAGTGTTACGTGTTGGTTGTAATGCTGACTTTGCACCATTTGAATTCCAAGATGTCAATGGTAAAGAATATGTTGGTTTCGATATGGATTTGATCAGAGCAATCGGTAAAGAAATGGGTTATGAAGTACAAATTCAAAATATTAATTTTGACGGTTTGATTCCAGCGATGGATGCCGGCAATATCGATGTTATCATTAGTGGTATGACAATCACTGACGAACGTTCAAAGAAAGTGCAATTTTCTAAACCTTACTATCAATCAGGTTTAACAATTGCTGTTAAAAACGATAATAAAACAATTAACAGTTTTAAAGACTTAGAAGGTAAAACAATCGCTGTACAAATTGGTACAACTGGTGCAGAGGAAGCGAAAAAAGTCAAAGATGCAAAAGTAAAAGAATTTAACAGCTCAGCTGATACCTTTATGGAATTAAAAATCGGCGGTGTAGAAGCTGTTGTGAATGATAGACCAGTAAATGATTATTACTTAGCACAAGGTGGTAGCAAAGACGCAAAAGCACTTAGTGAAATCTTAACTGCTGAAGATTATGGTATTGCTATAAACAAGAATAATGCGGATCTTGCAAAACAAGTAGATGCTGCTCTTGAAAAATTAAAATCCAATGGTGAATACGATAAAATTTATGCAAAATGGTTTGGGGCTAAAAAATAATTCTGTAGTAGAGCTGTTGCTTTTGCAACAGCTCTTTTCTCTATATTTGGGGCTAAGAGTAAGAGATGGCATTGACAGGGGATTTGAAATTGAAATATAATCATTAGAGTATGATTATGCAGAAAAGATTAATTAATTATGAATGGTTAGGATGAGTTTTTATGGATTTTGATTTTGCCCTCGTGACCAATTCAATGCCACTTTTACTAGAAGGTGCCTTGGTCACAATTAAGATTACCGCCATAAGTGTCGGTTTAGGTTTGGTTATTGGTCTATTTGTAGGTGTTGCTAGACTGGCAACGTTTTGGCCAGTGAGAGCTTTAGCAGCAGTTTACGTTGACTTTATTCGTGGGACACCACTATTGGTCCAAATTTTTATTATATATTTTGCTTTGCCGATGATACTAAAGGGAATACATGTTGATCCGTTTTTGGCGGCAATTACAGCATGTAGTATCAACAGTGGTGCATATATTGCAGAAATTTTTCGGGCGGGTATTGAATCCATTGATCGGGGACAAATGGAAGCTGGGCGCTCTCTTGGTATGAGTTGGGCGCAAACGATGTGGTATATTATTGTGCCACAAGCCTTTAAACGAATTATTCCACCACTAGGGAATGAGTTTATTGCGATGCTAAAGGATTCTTCCTTAGTTTCAGCTATTGGGTTCGAAGAGCTGACTAGACGCGGACAATTAATTATTGCGCGTACGTATGGATCTCTGGAAATTTGGCTGAGTGTAGCGTTTATTTATTTGTTAATGACGCTAACGATTTCCCGCTTT
>JARBTT010000220.1 GCA_029240055.1 Anaerosinus sp. | reverse complement strand
TCTTTATTAATTTCTGTTGGAACTTGGATTGAAGGTTGCGTCTTTTCCCTAACATAGAAATAACAGAAAGCACATCAACACTAATCCGCGAGGCGGTACTATTGCTAGCTTGATTAGGGTGTCTCGGGACATTTGAAGAATAGTTTTTGGGGATGAAAATATCTTTAAATTTTGGTTTGCTATAATTGAAGGTCGTGGCAAATTCTTCCCGAAACTTTAAAGAATCAGCCTTATAATTTCTTAAAGGATTGGTCTTGACTTCATCCAACAAAATTGCTGTTTGCTCCATATATATGATCAAATGATCAATATTGCTATTACCAACTATATATTTAACCTCACGATATCCGATTGAAGAAAAGGTGATTCAATTAGTTTTACAATAAAATATTATATAACTAAGCATTTAGCAATTGTTATTAACTGTCTTTAACGCATGACGCTTTGATAATAACCTCCGGTTAACCAAATAAAAAGTCAGATCTCACGACCCGGCCTTAACAAATAGATGATTCACGAGATCAGTCTTGGTAAAATCTTCAAATTTCAACGTTACTTTGGATTCGCAGCTATTGGCCTTAAATTCTTTATTAGGGAAAAAAGTACAATACATATCCACCATTATCCATTCCATTCGAATCAAGCTGATTATATCTTTGTATCATAACATTAAAACAATTTAAACACAAAAAAAATGAAAACAATTATTGCAACAATCAGCTTTGTGATGACTTTATTGAGCACTTCTCTTTTTGCCCAAGGGAAAAGAGTACCAGCTTCTGCCGGAAGAGCAGAATACATCGAAGTCGAAAAGGGAGTAAAGCTCCACGTAACAGACCTTGGCGAAGGTAAATCTATCGTATTGATTCACGGATGGCCATTGAGTGATGAAATGTACGAATACCAATACCAATATCTATCACGCAGAGGCTTCAGAGTGATTGGAATTACACTTCGTGGTTTTGGAAAATCAGATAAACCTTACGGAAAGTATGACTTTGATGTCTTTTCCGATGATATAAAAGTGGTTCTGGAAAAACTGAACATACAAAATGCTACGCTTGGAGGGTTTTCGCTCGGCGGTGCAGTGGTGCTGCATTATGTAACAAAATATAACTCTGCCCATATAAGCAAGCTAGCTCTGTTTGGGGCAGCCGCACCATCGTGGAAACAACGGGAAGGTTTTCCTGACGGATTGCCGGATGCAGCTGTAGAAGGATTGATAAACGCTACCAAAACACAAAGGCAGGATCTGATCGCCAGTTTCGGTGCAGGTTTCGTGGCAAAAGAAGGCAATATTTCTAAAAACGTAGAAAAATGGTTGGAGAATATCAACTTGCAGGCCTCTCCTTATGCCATGACAGAATCTATCACCGCACTCAGCGGTTTGGACCTACGCCCTCAGCTTTCAAAAATCAATATTCCCGTTACCATATTTCAGGGAGTGTATGATAAAAACTGTCCGCTTGTTTGGGCTGAACAATTACAAAAAGGTATAAAAAATGCAACGCTTATCCGGTTTGAAAATAGCGGTCATGCCTTGTTTGTGGAAGAAATGGAAAAATTCAATACCGAGCTGGAGAAATTTGCAAAATCATGATGAATTGTAAAACTGGAGAGCAAGAATATTGTGTTCTCCAGTTTCTATTTAAACTAAGATTTGTATTTTTAACCCTATTAGTTTACCAATATGGCAAGTGAAAAAGTATTTCGGAGCGACCTAAAAACCATAGGGCTTATATCGTTGCATGAAGAAAATGTTGATTCCATTAATAGCAAGAATTATAAGCAATACATAAAAGTACTGCTTCTTCCAAAGGGAGCGGAATTACAGGTTGATCTCGCTGAATATTCCGTAAAACAGCCATCCCTATTTTTTGTAAGCCCCAATCAGCACCTATATATAAAGAAGCTGGGAAAAGAAGAGGGACACTTCATTTTTTACAACCGCGATTTTTATTGTATCCAGATACATGATGAGGAAGTGGCCTGTAACGGATTGCTGTTCAGTAATATCTACAATATGCCGATGGTAGAATTGGACAATGGCGAAATTCCTTTCTTTAGCTATATATTTGGACAGATGACGGATGAGTTCGGGCTAAACGATACCTCGCTGGAAGAGATGCTTCGTACCTATCTCAAGCAATTGTTCATCAAATCCGCACGTTTGTGGAAAAAACAAAATCTGGATAAAGAACTTACCGAACAAAACAGCGACCTGGAGTTTTTCAGGAAGTTTACGTTATTGGTTGACGAACATTATAAGGAAAAGCACCATGTTGCCGATTATGCCGAACTGCTGTTTATGGCTCCAAAAACGATTAGCCATAAATTTAAAAGGCTCAATCTGCCACAGCCTAATGATGTGATTAAAAACAGGATTCTGTTAGAAGCAAAACGGCTGCTGGTACATACCAATCTAACGGCAAAAGAGGTTGGCTATGAACTGGGATATGAAGACCCGGCTTACTTCAGCAGGCTATTTGTGCAGAAATCAGGTGAAACGCCGTCCGCATTCAGAGCAAAATTTCTTGCCATAAATTAAATTCAGTCGTTGTTATTTCAATACAAAATTCAAAACGATGCGCAGATTCTTTAATTACTTATTTTTTTCTCTTTTTATCCCGATGGCTCTTCACGCCCAAATTCCGGAAAACCAGTCCTCGGCAGCATTGGCAGCACCAATACAACCTGCACCGGACGAAGTTTTCAGCAAGTTTCGCGAAGTAGGAATGCAACCTGTGAATCATATACTGACAGCAAAAGAAAAAGACAAGGTAGCAAAGGCTTTTACCATGCTGTCGCCACTGCATGATAAAATTCTGAAGCGACATCTGCACAGTATCAGTTTCATGGATAATATGCCTAATACGGCACTTACATCCCCTGTTGAAACAGCCGATTCAATCCAAAAATTCAACATCACTTTTCGTGCGGAAATCATTAATGAAACTGTTTCCAAATGGGCCACATGGAAGGAGCACACATACTATACCTTTCCTAAAGACAGCGGGATGGAGATAACTATTGACGCCGGCGAGCTGGATGCTATGGTGTACGTATTGCTTCACGAGGCAACGCATGTGGTGGATGCAGTATTGGCACTTACACCTCACTCCGGTGAAGGCGATACAGTTGCGGCACCCACAGCATTTACCCGGGGTATCTGGCATGCCGAAAACTTACCCGAGAAAGCTTTCATCAGCCCTTTGCTGGCAACCACACGCTTCCGAAGCGGAAAGCAGGTGCCGGTTTCCGATGCGCCGAAAATTTACAAAGAACTTCAAAAAACGCCCTTTGCTTCACTTTACAGTACAGCCGCATGGTTTGAAGACCTCGCAGAGTTGGTATCTATCTATCATTTAACAGCAAAGCTAAACCAGCCGTTTCAGATATCCGTTAAACAGAACAGTAAAGAAATCATGGGATTTGAACCGATGAAGAACAAGCTGGTAAAAAAGAGACTGGAGCAGCTGAAGGTATTTTATGAATAGTTGTCCTTCAATGCCCAAAACTTATGATTAATCCCGCTCTGTATGATCTAGTTGATAATCAAAGGCTGCTGCGAATGTTTTACTAGTCCAACCTGTACTTCACTAAGAGCATAAGTTTTTTTGAATTAAAACTGGAGTTAGTAAGAATTTTATAAAACTATTTTGAACTGGCTATTGTTCTTACTATACAAAACAGCTACAGGCAGCCTTTCGAAAGAAAGGTTCAACATAAAAATTGGCGTAGTACAGTGAAAATCCAATTGTCTTTAAAAACATTGGATGACGAAACAAAAAAGAGGAAACGATAGGAAACATAAAAATTACTGTACAAATAAACGCTAAGAGAAAGGGTCTGATGAGA
>JARBTT010000041.1 GCA_029240055.1 Anaerosinus sp. | reverse complement strand
ACATTTTCAATCGTGCCATACTCTAGTAATAACTTTGTTGCTGTTTTTTCGCCAACACCTGGAACGCCAGGAATATTATCTGAGCTATCTCCCATTAATCCTTTTAAATCAATCAGACGAATTGGCTCCAAACCATATTTTTCTTTAAATGCTGCTTCGTCAAAAACTTGCATCTCAGAAATGCCTTTTTTCGTTATCATTACTTTGATATTTTCACCAATCAATTGTAATGCATCCCGATCCCCTGTAACAACAATAACTTCATTACCTTGAAGTGCAGCTTTCGTGGCTAATGTACCGATAATATCATCGGCCTCGTAACCAGCTTCTTCTACCAATTTGATACCAAAGCTTTCAACTAATTCATGAATTAATGGTATTTGACCAACCAATTCGGTTGGCGTAGGTTTACGAGTTCCCTTATATTCTGTGAACAAATCATTACGAAACGTCTTTTTCCCTTTATCGAAAGCTATTACTAAGGTGTCTGGTTTCAAATCACCAATTAGTTTAGCTAACATCGTTGCAAAACCATATACTGCATTGGTATATTGACCGCTTGCCGTTGTCAAAAGCGGCAATGCGTAAAAAGCACGGTACAAAAGACTACTACCATCTATAACAACAAATTTATTTACCATGAAAATTCTCCTCAATTCATATTTCTTTATCACGAATTTTGCTATTTCTATAACTTTATTATTATTTGCGATTTTTCCTAAAATACCTCTATTTATTTTATTATTTTAGGAAAAATCACAAATAAAAAGCAAAGCTATCTATTTATTAGCTTTGCTCAAAAACTTATGATTTTATAGCATTAATCTGAAGAATTATCAATATGCATTGTATTGGTAGCTGAATTCCATTTAATGTACACACCATATAAGGCATACGCATAATCAGAATTAATATACAACACATCATTTTTAACATAGCCTGGCGCAGTACCAAACGGACTACTTAATATTTGCGTATTAGCGTTCCAAGACACTGCCATTTTTCTTTCTGTTGCAACTGGCACTACGGGTAAATAATTAACACCGTCACAATTTACCCCCATTGCCTTTATCACTTTTCCTGAAATATTTATAAAAAATGTCTTTGCTACTTCAATCGTTTCACCATTTAATGTTTCTAAATTATTAGAGACAACATCATTACTAACAAAACCAGCAACTCCATAAGCAGCTAATTTTCGATTGACATCAAAAACACTGATTGCTTCTTTTGCATATTCATCTGGATAAATATTAAGTGTAACCATTCTATCTGCTCTTTGTCTTATTACGATTCTTTCATATGTAATATGTACTGGTGTTTCTAATGGTACAATATCGTAAAGTTCTTCAACATCTTTTTCTCTCATTCTGACACAACCACTTGATACATACCCACCTATTGATTCCGGTCGATTCGTCCCATGGATTCCATAAAGATCTGCAAATTCCATCCACCGATACCCCAATGGATTATCCGGGCCAGCTTCTATCACAACTCTTTCTTCACCTTCTTTTATCGGCTTAACCCAAGTAGGATTTAATTCTTTACTACGAATTTTAAAATCACCAATCGGAGTTTCATGATCAATCTTGCCAATGCCAACACGATATTCCTTTACAACTTTATCTTTAGCATACAAAGTCATCATCCGACTGGGGATATTGATCGTGATACTTAAATTTTCTAGTTTATCTGCTGCTTGAACAATATTTGGCACACTAAAAATAAAAGTTATAATAGATAATAAAAGTGCGAAAAACTTCAACATATATGAACATCCTTTCTATACTCAGCCATATCAGTAAGCTTATCTAACTTGATGATCGTTAGATTCGCTTTATCCACCTTAGAATAATATTCAGGATGCTAGTAAAATATGCCAAATTTAATTTTATTGCAAATTAAGAATTTGTTGCTGCATCATAGATAAACGCTCTATTTTATCTTCAAATAACGGTAAATAGACATTCACTTTTGTACCAGTTGATCCCATTGTAGGTAAAGATAAATTAATAAAGCCACCGTGTTCCGTAACAATACGATACGCAATGGGCAAGCCCAATCCCATACGATCAATCTTTGACGTATAAAAAGGCTCGAAGATCCTTGGCAAAATTTCTGGTGCAATACCAGCACCACTATCTGTAATGGAAATAACAATCATATTAATTTCATAATCACGCCAAGTCTTTACTGTTAATATACCATCTTTATCCATTGCCTCTAAAGCATTTTGTAAAATATTGACCAATGCTTGCTGTAGAAAATTTGCATCACCCATAATCGTTGGTAATCCCTGAACAATTTGGCGATTAATATGAATTCCTTCTTGTCCAATATCATGAAACGTCAATAACAATGCCTCATTCAAAATTTTATTAATATCTACGCCCGCCTTTTTTACAATCGCAGGTTTTGCAAACATAACCAATTCTTTTACAACATCGTTTATATACGACACTTCTCCTAATAAACCTTCTAAGACTTCACGTTTCACTGTATATTTATCATTTTCCACCCTCCCCAACATAAGTTGCAAATACCCGCTAATCGTTGTTAATGGAGTTCTAACATGATGCGCCACTCCCGCTGCAAGTTCACCTAAAGACATCAACATCTTGGTTGTTTGAATCTGTTTCAATGTGGAACGAACAGCAGAAACATCTTGCAAGACAATAATATTTCCTGTTACAACACCTAAATTGTCAATTATTTTTAATATATTTATATGTAAATACACATGTTGCCTATTGATTTTCACTTTAATTGTTGTGCTATTTACTTCTTCATCATCACCAAATGAAAGCATCTGTAAAAAGTTTCTGCCAAAGTTACTAAAAACAAGTTCCGCTTTACGTCCTATGATCGCATCACGACTAACAGCACAAATACGTTGTGCTTCAGAATTAATATTTTTTATTCTTTTTTCTCGATCTAAATAAATTACCCCTGTGGTGGTAGCTTCAAAATATTTTTTATCTTCCCTGTCATTTACTACCATTATTTGGGAACTCATTGCCCTATACATTTTTATCGCACCTCTTATTTCATTTTTATTTATACTATGTAAAATTCTTGTAAATAATTGTATTTCCTGCAAAAAAAGCACCAGAAAATATCGTAAAAAACCGACATAAACCGCTTAAAATAAGCAATATATCTCGACAAAAATTACGTTAAACTCCTATATCGATTATTTTGAATTATAATTTCGGAAATAAGCACCGCAATAAATTATCCTTTATCTTCCAAAACGCAAATTGTCTACAATTTTATTGTTCTGTTTTTGTTTAATTTTACATTTATTGTAAAATTATTCAATGATTCTATAATTACTTACTTTATTAATAAGATCATAACGTAAAAAGAAAATAAAACGACAAAGATTAACCTCTCAGTTGCTTGCAGCGACACCTCTCCTATCAGTAGAGCCTTTGGAGCCGATGGATTTTTATTGCTGAAAATATTCTCCATCAAGTAGTAAAGGCTTTTGTAAAAAACATATATATTTTTGCTTGACATAGCATTTTCTAAGTGATATTATATTACTTGTCCGGTAAGAGGACATATAAACTTCTTAGATGCCGAAGTGGCGGAATTGGCAGACGCACTTGACTCAAAATCAAGCGTATTCCCATACGTGCCGGTTCGAGTCCGGCCTTCGGCACCAGTAAATAATAAGGCTTTCAAGCAACTATGCTTTGGAAGTCTTTTTTGTTTTCTTCATATTGATGCCAATACGTTTAGAGACCATTAAGTAAATACAGTGACATAGAAATAAATATTTTTTCTTTTTGATTGTTTTATGCACATAAAAAGATGACGACTGCATAATGCAGTCGTCATCTTTTACATTTATATATCTCTTTTACTCATTCACTTCCGAAAAGTAAATAACAGTGACAGTATCTTCTAATGTAATTCTTTTTTTATAAATTCTTTCAAAATCGGCGATTAATTCATCCCGCGTTTTAATACCAGGATTTTGATGACCTAAATCATTAGAAGTTAAATCAGCCATTGTTTTCACTTGTGTTCTATCAATAAACGCTGTAAACAATTTACGTTTTGTTTCAAATTTCGTTCCTGTGGTAATCCATACAATTGAATTTTCAGGATAATGATTGCTAACATCGCCTAATCTAACTGTACAATTTTTTTGTCTAGCAAGTAATAGTTCTTCATGTTTTTCTGATTGGAAATTAAGTGCAAGCATCTAATTCTCTCCCTTATATTATATTTAAAATAAAATAGCTTTTTCATTCATTAAATTTTAACATGCTTTTTACTTTTTATAAAGTGAAAATTATGCGGAGAGATAAATAAAATGTTTTTTCCACTTTACAAATATACCTATAGTTTATTATGATACAAATAGAGTTATATTACTAATTGAGGTAACAAATCATATGCCATCTATTTCATTATCAAATCAAACTTATAATTATACCATTGAACGACAAAAAAGAAAGACCTTACAACTAAAGCTTATTAGTACGAATAGATTACAAATAAAAGCGCCCAAAAGTATGCCATTAAAAGAAATCACCAACTTTATCCATCAAAAAGAAGCTTGGATAAAGCAAAAGAATGCATTGTTACAGCATGCAGATACGACTGTTGAACTTTTTAACAGCACAGTAACCGATGGCGCAACTTTACTATTTAGGGGTAAAAAACTCACCCTAACAATAACAATTTCGATGAAAAAACCAGCAATTCATATAATTGCTGATACATTATTAATAAACTTATATGGAAACCATCCAATGCCTATTGATACGTTCTTAAAGCAATGGTATATAAAACAAGCAGCTTTGATACTTGAAGAAAGAACAAAATTTTGGTGTAAAGAACTTGAGGTAACTGTTAATCGCATTATGATTAAGGATCAAAAAACCCGTTGGGGTAGTTGCTCTTCTCTTGGTAATATTAACTACAATTGGCGTATCGTAATGGCGCCGGATGCCACAATCAATTATCTCGTGATTCATGAACTAGCGCATCGAATTTTTCTTGATCATTCGAAGAATTTTTGGTACTTAGTTGAAACACATTGTCCCGATTATATCGCCCAGCGTTTATGGCTAAAACAAAATGGCCATATTTTAACAAGAATTTTATAAAAATATTTTAATTAAAAGGAGCTTTCTCAAATGAAACTTATAAAAATTTTATCATTCTTATTTTGCATGCTGATTCTTATTCCAACTAGTTACGCGAGTAACGTAACTGATAACACTCCAAAGATAAGTACAATTACAGTTCAGGGAAATGGATCTTCATCTGCTACACCAGACCAAGCAACGATCACAATTGGCATCGTTACTTCTGCATCAACCGCAAATATCGCTGAACAACAGAATGCGGACATCGCTACCAATATCCAAAATAAATTAATCGACCTTGGCATTGATCAAGACAAAATTTCAACTACACGCTATACCTTCTATCCTACATATGATAATGAAAAATACAAAACAAATGAAATTGTTGCTTATAATGTAAATAATACGGTTTCCGCCACGATAACCGACCTTACTAAAATCGGTAATATCATCGATGCCAGTATACAAGCTGGTGCTAACACGATTAATTCAATTGATTTCACAATAAAAAATGATAAACTAGTAAAACAAAATGCGCTACAATCTGCAGTTAAAGATGCCAAATCCAAAGCCGAGGTAATTGCCAAAGCGTTAGATAAGCATATTGTTAATGTTTTAACTGTAAATGAAAACGGCACTTCCGTAGAAAGTCATAATTTTTCACGTTTGTCATTAAAAGCAGCTTCTGCTGATAGTATTTCTACGCCAATTACTCCAGGGACTACCAATGTTAATGCAAATGTAGAAATAGTCTTTGAAATACAATAATACTACTCCACGAAAAAAGTGGCTACTAACATTTTTATTAGTAGCCACTTTCTATTTATGTTATTGATCAACGAATTCTTCGAGAGCCATTACCACCAAAAAATCCACTATTACCAAACATCATCCATCCTAAAACCGCAAGAACAAGTAAATTTCCGATATCCCCACGTAAAATTCCTAAATCAACTAAAATAGAAATAAACGTAATCCCACCAATCATTATCATCATTTTACGTATATTTAAGAACCGATAATTTTGCATTAGAACATAAATGATACCTAAAACAGCAATATCGATTAAAATACCACCGACTAAAGCAATTGTTCCGCTACCAAATATCATACTTACAACAATTTTCAATAATCCACTCATAATAAAAACTACGAGCAATTGAACTGTAATATTTTGCATAGCAAGCGCCTCCCCCGTTAATAATATTCTTTATATTATTTTAACACTTTTTGTCGTTTGTTGACTAGTCAGGTGAAAAAATTTTTTACTTTTTCGCAAGCACCATTTACTTATTTTCAATAGCACTTTATAATAAATGATTATCAAATAATTAGCGTAATGCTATCTAAAATAGGAGTTTACCATGATAAAAAACCGAATTAATGCCATTGAATACATTCGTGGCATTTCTATGCTCGGTGTTATAGGAATACACACCGGCTCACAATACTTAAGTAATCAACTTAGCAACATCCACCTCGTCGCCTTATTTGAAATTGTTACAAGGTTTAGTGTACCGATTTTTTTCTTTGTCTCAGCGTTTGGTTTATTTTATAATCTAAACTTAAATGAAAAATTCAATTATGTTCAGTTTATGAAAAAACGCTTTAAAACTGTACTTATTCCCTATTTAAGCTGGTCTTTTATTTATCTTATGCATTACACCCTTACCTATGGAGATTATTCGCCCTGGTCCATAACAACGATACTGTTTTATTTATTTTTTGGTTTGTCATCTTATCAATTATATTTTCTGGTTATCCTTTTATGGTTCTATGCTTTAATGCCGATCTGGATTTGGATGATAAAGAGAATGACCGTGGTAAAATTAGCATTGCTCCTCGTTTTTCAAATCGTTTTTGATTATTATTCTAGTTTTATACTATCACCTAATTCCAGTAGCAAACTCATCAACACATTTATTGAATATCGTTTAAACTATATCGTTCTTCATTACATATTCATTTTCATTTGGGGCGGATACTGCGCCGTGCATTATGAAGCTTTTCATGCAAAATTGCAGAAATATTACAAGCTACTATCCTCATCATTTATTGTCAGTCTTGCTTCTTTACTCGGTTACTATTATTATTTAATTTATTACGAACAATATACTGCCGAAAGTGCAATCAATACCGCACATCAATTGAGTCCGGCTGGTATATTTTACACAATTGGTGCAACCCTATTTTTCTTTGGCATCTTTACCTTTGCCAAAATACCAAATCCTTTGCACTCTTTCTTATCTATCTTAGGTAAACATTCATACTTTGCCTATTTATTTCACCCATTTGCTATTTCTTATTTGTATCTGACAATTGGTTATACAGGACATCTAATGACTGCACCAATTACTATCGTCTTCTATTTGGCGGTAGCCGCCATTAGTATTCTAGTTGCAATGCTGATGAGAAGTATCGGCAACAAATTTCCACTGCTCAATATACTTTTAATTGGTATCTACCCAAAAACAAAGAAATAAGAAAAACGCTTAGGTTCATCATGATGAAAAACCTAAGCGCTTTTTTTCATTTTCCGTAAATAAAGGATCATTGATCAACTCTTTACCAGATTCGCATAAATGCTTTACACGACTTTGTCTACTACTAAGTAAATATTGTAAAACAAGTTGGCAAAATTGATTGACGGACTGTTTATTTTTTTCTCGTTTAAAATAGGTAAGCCAAACGGCATTGATTTGCATTAAAAAATCAGTTGCCGTTATTTTTTCTTTCTTTGCCAGCAAATCTAATAATAAAATCAATTCTTTAATCATGATAAATAAATATCGTTGTCTAAATTCACTACTATAATTTACAAATTTCAATTCATAATTCAATAGCTCCCGCCCTTGCTCTAACAGTGGAAATAAAAGTGAAAACCCTTTTTGCACTCCATATAGCTCAATAGCCATTTTCGCTATTTTACCAGTAACATTTAACGCGACTAGCAGTGCGTTATCCGTTCGGTTTGCAACTAACTCGAATAAGAGCTTCGCTAATTCTTGTCCGCATTTCGCGCGAACATTGGCTGCGACAATACCAACAAAATTCATACATTCTTCAATAAAACCTGTGACGATATCCTGATTTAAGCCTTCTTTCCCAGCCGACTCCAGACATAATGCTCTAAATACCATAAATAATTCCAAATCATCACATTTTATGATTTGATATACCCAGCTTGTTAATAATAAAACGAATTTTTGATTACTTTCGTTCTTATCACAAAAATCTAGCGATATAATTAAATTTTTTGCCTCTTTTAACAATGCATAATCTCTACTCTTTATCGCAATGAGTCCCATGCTTTTTAATGCTTCTAGCGCTATTATTGCATTTTCCTCTTGCCTGATATCAATTTTTCTAACACCATCAAAAACACAATTCGTAACTTTGATTACAAGATAACTTTTACCTATTTTTTTCGTTATATTCCCCAAAACAATAAGTTGCTCTAAAGCCTCTTTATTATTTACCCCAATTGCACTTCTCATAAGTGGCTTATAGGCATCTAATATGTATCCAGTCGTCGCAAATTGCTTTTCTTTCATCGAAGCAATGCACAAATTCATCAGCCGCATCGGCTCGTCCACGCGTAAAATCCCGTCACCATACGCAAGTTTTAATAAATCTACCATTTTATATGCGATAATTTCATCTTGTCTAAAAATAGCAAGGTTAGTCAAAAAAAATATATTGCGCATTAACCTTGCTACTTTTTTAGACCTTCTTTTATTTTGTCTCATGCATTGATTTAATTGCCAACTTAAATATTTGTACTGCAAGTTAAAAAATCGCACTGAAAAACACCGTTTTAATAGCCATATTTCCCAGAGCATAGATAACCCCCAATTTCAAATTTTAACTATCTAGGTACACCTTGACAAATAATTGTTTGTGCTTCGTCAACTTCTGATTCTAATACTTGAATTTCATACATTCCATCGCCGGTTGTGGCCGCAAGCCCTACTGGACGGATATTAGCAAGAATTCCTTCATCACTTAATAACTTTTTTAGACTCTCCGCCTGCTTTCTATTATTTGCAATATATATAGACGTCCACATAAAACTTCTCCTCCAAGTATTTTTTAGTTAGCATAATCTTACGTTATTGTTGCTTTCTCCATAGAGTTACTGATTCCTGCTTAAATTTAATATAAATATTTCCTACTCCATATATTATACGAAATACGACAATTTATTCATTTTTATGTCTTATTTTATCTGAACAGACCCAGTTCCTAGAATTTGTTCTAATTTTGCAACTACAGTATCGGTTGGTGAAATCCAAAATTTAGTTTCCGTCTTAATCACCTTATTACTACCAGTCAAGTGTAAGAAAACCGTACTATCACCACTATAATCCAACAGTACTTTCTTTAATGCATCAAAGATGTCTGCATTTTCTTGGTCTTTACGTACTCTAATTCTGACTTCTGGTCGATATTCGTCAATAAGACAAACATTATCGGCTAAAATCTTCACACCTTCATCAGTAATGTTAATACGACCACTCACCACAACTGGCATATCTGGCACCAATGCATTCATTGATTGATAAAATACTTTTGGAAATACTACGATTTCTAGTTTATTTGTAAAATCTTCAAGATCCAAAAAACACATCGTATCGCCTTTTTTTGTTGTAATCCTTTTGGCCGTAATAATCATCCCAAAAATTTTCACCAGTTTATTATCAGCAAATTCACCTGCTAACACTTGCTCTAGTGATATAAAACTATTCATCTTGTCACGATATTTATCCAATGGATGCCCCGTAATATAAAAACCAGTCATTTCTTTTTCAAATGCTAAAATTTGTTCTTTCGGTAATTCTTCGATATCAGGCATCACAATATCATCAACGTCTTCTATTGTCTCCATCCCAAATAAACCTATTTGCCCACTGGCAGCATCTCGTTGCTTACCTAACGCTGTTTCCACTGCGCGTTCAATCACTGCGATAAGCTGTGAGCGCTTTGCACCAAGGGAGTCAAATGCACCACATTTGATTAAACTTTCAATCACACGTTTATTCACAACCCGCATGTCTACTTTCGTACAAAAATCTACGAGGGAGGTAAATTCACCTGCCGTTTGACGTACTTTTACAATATTCGTAATTGCATTTTCCCCAACGTTTTTCACAGCCGCGATTCCAAAACGAATTGCTGCTTTATCCACGCTAAACGATGCTTTACTTGCATTGATATCAGGTGGCAACACTGCAATTCCCATATGACGACATTGTTCTATATAATAACTGATCTTATCATTCGTCGCCATAACGCTAGATAACATTGCAGCCATAAATTCTTGCGGATAATGGGCTTTTAAATACGCAGTTTGATAAGCAACGAGAGCATACGCCGCGCTATGAGATTTATTAAAACCATAGTCAGCAAAATGCGCGAGTAAGTCAAAAATTTCTTTTGCAAGTTCTACATCAATATGATTTGCTTTCGCACCATTTAAGAAATTTTCCTTTTGGGCAGCTAGAATCGAATGTTTTTTCTTTCCCATCGCCCGACGAAGCAAATCTGCTTGACCAAGGCTAAATCCAGCCAAGACCTGTACAATTTTCATAACTTGTTCTTGATATAAAATGACCCCAAATGTCTCTTTTAATATCGGTTCTAACAATGGATGCATATACGTTACTTCTTTTTTACCATGCCGTCCATTGATAAAATCAGCAACCATCCCACTCCCAAGTGGGCCTGGACGATACAGTGCTACCAATGGAATAAGATCGGCAAAACCTTCTGGTCTTAGCTCTTTTACTAGATTTGTCATACCACCAGATTCCATCTGGAACACCCCGCCAGTATCACCACTTGCTAACATTTGCGCCGCTTTTTTATCTTCTAAATCAATAGATTCTAAATCAACAGTAATGCCACGACTCTCTTTTATCAATTCAAGAGCATCACTGATTACAGTCAACGTCCGGAGTCCCAAGAAATCCATTTTTAATAGACCTAGCTCTTCAACGCGATCTTTATCATATTGGGTTACTGCAAATCCATCCGAAGATGTTTGTACTGGAACATAGCTGGTAAGTGGATTGCGAGCAATTACCACCCCCGCCGCATGCGTGGATGCGTGACGTGGTAATCCTTCAACTTGCATCGCTAAATTGATTAATTTTTTCACTGATGGTTCTTCATTATAAACATTTTGCAATTCTTGGTTGTGTTTTAACGCCTTTGCTAAAGTAATTCCCAGTTCATTGGGTATCATCTTTGCCACACGGTCAACCTCACCATAGGCCATATTAAGAGCCCGACCAACATCGCGAATGGCACCTTTTGCTGCCATCGTACCAAACGTAATAATTTGCGCTACTCGTTCTTTTCCATAACGTTCTACGACATATTCAATAACTTTTTCTCTTTTTACATAGCAAAAGTCAATATCAATATCGGGCATCGTTACACGTTCTGGATTTAAAAATCGTTCAAAAAGCAAATCATATTTTAACGGGTCGATATCAGTAATCGCCAACAAATATGCAACAATACTTCCTGCCGCAGAACCACGCCCTGGGCCTACTGCAATATTATTTTCTCTTGCATACTTAATAAAATCCCATACAATAAGGAAGTAACTATCATAACCCATTTTTTTTATGACTGCCAATTCATAATCCAATCGTTCACGAATGATTGGTGTAATCTCTGCATAACGTATCGGTAAGTTCTGCTCACATAACTGGTGAAGATATTCGACATCGGTTATGCCTTCTGGTACAGGAAATGTTGGTAAATGCAAGTGACCGAAAGTAAATTCTACATTGCAGCGTTCAGCAATTTTTACCGTATTGCTAATTGCTCCCTCGTACGCATGAAACAACTGCTTCATTTCTTGTGCACTTTTCAAATAAAACTGGTCATTCGGAAACTTCATACGATTTTCATCATCTACTGTTTTTCCCATTTGAATACATAACAGCACATCATGAAATTCGCTATCGCTTTTATTGATATAATGTAAATCATTGGTTGCAACCAATCCTACACCATATTTTTTTGCAAGCTCTACTAGGATTAGATTTGCTTTCTTTTCCTCTGGAATCCCATGGTCTTGTATTTCAATAAAGAAATGCTCTTTACCAAAAATATCAATATATTCTTTCACAAGCTCTTCTGCGCGCTCATTATCATCACGAATAATCGCGGAAGGTACATCGCCGGCAATGCAGGCACTTAAACAAATAATACCTTCACTATATTCGCGAAGCAGCTCTTTATCGACGCGCGGTTTATAATAAAAACCTTCACTATACGCCAACGAAACCATTTTGATTAAATTCTGATAACCAATTTGATTCTCCGCAAGTAAAATCAAATGGTAATACGTTTCTCCGTCAATTGCCATTCGATCAAAACGAGATTTTGGCGCAAGATATACTTCACAGCCAATAATCGGTTTGATTCCACTTTTTTTAGCTGATTTATAAAAATCAATTACACCATACATGGACCCATGATCGGTAATTGCAATGGCTGGCATATTTAGTTCTTTTGCTTTTTTGGTTAATTCTTCAATACGACTTGCACCATCTAGCAAGCTATACTCAGTATGCACATGCAGATGGACAAATTGTTCATTTTCATTTTGTTCAATCATAACTTACGCCTTTCTAAATAATAAAACATTCTATAAAAATAAAACTCTGTTCTATAAAATTATACTTTTTTTGCATTCAAATTACCTAATAAGCAAACTTCGACGAAAAGTGATATAAATCCTTTTTGATAATTTTTTCATATTTTAAAATTAATTTTTTTTAGAATATACTATCAATCGATTAAATTCTATATATTTTTCAATATTATATCAAAATTTGCAGGTATTTTTTATTATTACGTTGAAGATTTATAAGTTTAAATTATATAAATGAGGTGTATACATTTGTTTCATATAGGTATTTTACAATTGACACAAAACCTTGATGATGCTGTACGTGGCTTCAAACAAGGCTTGAAAGAATTGTCTGTCGAAGCTGATTTCCATTATTTTAATGCCGATGGCAATATCAATGAATTGCCAAAACTTGCGCAAGAATTAGCTGAATTAAACGTTGATTTGATATTTGCTTGTTCTACTCCAGCAGCAAAAGCAGCTGGTAATTTGGTAACAAATATTCCTGTACTATTTACACCAGTCTTCGATCCGATCAGTGTAAATTTAGTGGATAATTTAGAGTTTCCTGGCGGCAAACTAACTGGTATGAGTGGCATGGTAAATGCAGATGATAAAGTGAAATTTATCCAAGAATTACTACCTAACGTAAAAAGATTAGGCATGCTATATCATACGGAAGATAGCAATTCCTTAATAGAAGCCAGCAACTTTCGCAAAGCTGTTACTGACAAGTTTGCACTCAGTGAACTTACCATTACATGTAAAGAAGATATTTCCTTATTAACAGAAACACTTCCTCAAGACATCGATGCATTATTCTTGCCAATCGGTAGAATTATTGAAGAAAATTTTGCTAGTATTGCTTACTATACTGATGCAATTGATGTGCCAATCATCACTTCCCATGCCCCGAATGTAGTTTTAGGCTCTCTTGGTGCGTTGGTTGCCAACCATGCAATGCTTGGTAAAGCTTGTGCAAAACAAGCACACCAAATTTTAATCGAAGGTAAGGATGTAAAAGCCATTCCTGTCGGCATAACAGACAAACCAGAAATTTTATTGAATGCTTTTGTCGCTGATAATTTAGGCATTGAAATTCCAGCTAGCTTACTTGCTAAAGCAACCGAAGTATACGAATAAAGCTCTTATTTTAATAGATACAAGGAGATGACCCCATGTTATTAACTCGCAAATCTGTAGAACTTCTCGCTCCTGTTGGAACTTGGGAAGTACTAGAAGTAGCCATTGCTGCTGGTGCTGATGCTGTATATTTAGGGGGCAAACGCTTCAACATGCGTATGCACCGTACCGATACAAATTTTGATGATAAAATGCTAAAACAAGCGATTGAATATGCACATAAACATAACGTAAAATTATATATTACGATCAACAATTTACTTAGCGATCGTGAAATTGAACCCATGCGCGATTATTTAAAATATCTAGAAACGATTCAACCTGATGCTTTATTAGTCCAAGATCTAGCTGTACTTGAATTGGTAAAAGAATTACACATCACGATTCCTCTGCACACCTCTGTTATGATGAATACGCATAACGAGCATGCAATTCATAAATTAAAAGAATACGGTATTACTAGAATTGTTGTTGGTCGTGAAATGACCTTACCACAGCTGAGCTTATTTAGAGAACGTACCGGTATCGAGGTAGAGTACTTCATGCACGGTGATATGTGTATTTCGCAGAGTGGTCAATGTTATCACTCTGGTATTTTGTTTGGTCAAAGTGGCAACCGTGGCCGTTGCTTGAAACCTTGTCGTTGGGCATTTAAATTGATTAATGAAGATACCAAAGAAGTTCTTGATGAAAACGGTCCTGGTCCATATAAATTAGCACTAAAAGATATGTGTATGTATAGAAATATCCCTGAGCTCATTCAAGCAGGCGTACATTCTTTTAAAATCGAAGGACGCATGCGTACAGCCGCTTTCGTAGAACGCATCGTAAAAACATATCGTAAAGCAATTGATAGCTATATCGCAGATCCTGCAGGTTACGTTACAAACGAAACCGACTGGCAAGACTTATATGAGAACCGCTCACGTGATTTTTCTACTTGTTTCGCACTTGGTAAACCAGATGCATCCGCAATCGGTTTTACTGGCGAACGCGAACCACGCTTTTTCAGTCAAGCAGTAAAAGAAGCTAGTGTTGATTCAATGGTACCGATGAAAGATACACAACAAGCAACTCTTATTGCAGATACTTACAAACCAATGTTATCGGTACGTGTAGCAGATATAACCTCTCTGAAGAGCGCTTGCGAGAATGGCGCCAATGTCGTTTATGTTGGCGGTGAAGCCTTTAAACCACATAAAGCTTGGACGCTTGCCGACATCAAAGAAGCTATCTCAATCACAAAAAAATATAATGCAAAACTTATTGTAACAACACCACGTGCAACAATGGAACGTGAGTGCAGTGAATTAGAGCAATTATTTACCGCATTAAATGAAATAAAACCAGACGGAGTTATGGTAAGCAATATGGGCAGCTTAAATCTAGCGAAGAAATTCACTAGCTTGCCTATACAAACAGACTTCTCTTTCAATACATTCAATCACTTAGCGGCAAAATTATTAAAAGATAATGGCTCAGTGATGGCTACTACTTCGCTTGAAGCAACCTACGCACAGATTAAAGAACTACTTACTACTAGCCAATTACCAATTGAGATTATTATCCATGGTCCTATTGAGGCTATGCTCCTTGACCATAACCTTCCGGCTATGAGTTTAGGCTATAATCCCCTTGAAAATCCTGATATGTGCGATAAGCATTTTGCACTTTTAGATACGGCAAATGAAATTCATCCGATTAGAATTGACCAATATGGTCGTAACCATATTTTATTTGCGAAAGACTTATGCTTGTTACCATACCTTGTGAATTTAGCAGGTGCAGCTTCTTATCGTATCGAAGCACAACATTATACGCCAGAACTCGTTGGCGTACTAACAAAAACTTATCGCGGGGAATTAGACAAACTCACCAATGATCTTCAAAATTACCAATATGACAAAACAATTGCGGAAAAAATCGCTAAGGTTAGTCCTCGTGAGCTTGGTGTCGGTGCATTCCGCTATCGTATTTCTAGATAAAAAGGAGCACGAACTATATGCAAAACTATATTGGACCTGAAAAAATTCTTGAGAAGAAAAAAAATTACATTATGCCTTGTTTAGGTCATTTTTACAAAGAACCTATGCAAATAGCACGTGGTTCTATGCAATACTTATACGATAGTACTGGCAAAGAATATGTAGATTTTTTTGCTGGCGTATCGGTAATCAACTGTGGGCATTGCAATCCTGAAATCACCGATAAAATTTGTGAACAAGTCAAAACATTACAACATGTCTGCAATATTTACCTAACTGAAA
>JARBTT010000219.1 GCA_029240055.1 Anaerosinus sp. | reverse complement strand
CTAGTAGCCGGCAAACCGCTAGTAGCCATGGATGCTTTTGCGAAGGCCATGGTCAACGAGGGACTTGTAACCACGATTTGTACTGTTATGGGTTTTTCATATGTAATGAAAATTACCGGTTGTGACAGTCATCTGGTACATTGTCTGACCTCTTTATTAAAACGGGTGAAATTTATACTAATACCAGGAGCTGTACTTTTAACTTGGCTCCTAAATATTGCATTGCCAAGCCAAGCAGGTTGTGCAGCGGCTGTTGGTGCCGTATTGATTCCAACCTTGATTCGGTCAGGGGTACATCCAGCAATGGCTGGTGCCTGCATTCTAGGGGGAACTTTCGGTAGTACGCTCAGTCCTGGACTTGCGCACAATCCTTTTGTGGCTAAATTGGCAAATGTGGATGTAATGACCGTAATTGCGGGGCATACTCCGGCTGTGCTTACTGCAATGTTTATTTCTGCCGCGAGTTTGACGATCCTTTGTTACTTACGCAAAGAAGGCCCAAATGCCGAGCGGGCAGCTCAGTTTAGTGCGGATGAAGAAGCTTTCAGAGTAAATTTCATCAGAACATTGGTGCCATTGGTACCTCTAGCATTATTGGTGCTCGGAAGTAAACTGGTTGCTGTTATTCCGCCAATCACTGTGCCACAGGCAATGATTATGGGCGCTATTTTAGGCTTTGTCGTAACAAGGAAGAATCCACAAGAAATATCAAAAGGATTCTTTAAAGGCATGGGTGAATCTTATGCTGATATTATGGGGATTATTATCGCAGCAGCAGTATTTACACAAGGAATGGAAATTATCGGCTTGACTGGAGCACTCATTGAAAAAATGAAGCAATCACAAGATGTAGCATTGTATGCCGCTTCTTTTGGTCCATATTTACTGGCGATTTTAAGTGGTTCCGGCGATGCCGCTGCGCTTGCATTTAACGGAGCCGTTACGCCGCATGCCGTTCAGTTTGGTTTCCAAATAACTGATATGGGTTCCCTTGCTACTCTCTCGGGCGCATTTGGTCGCACAATGTCACCAGTAGCTGGTGTAGCTATTGTATGTGCAACATTGGCAAATGTCAGTCCGTTTGATATTGCAAAAAGAACCGCACCAGGTATGGTGCTTGCATTAATTAGTGTTTTGATTTTCTTCTCAGCGCGGCAAATATAGATCATCACCGTTATTTGACCCAGTAGTATTATCCACTATATTATTTTGAGTGATAGATACAAAATAAAAACGAACTCCTACAAACAAATTTTGATGGGAGTTCGTTTTTTGTTTTAATTACATCCTAATCTAAAAAAGTACTAAAGTTAGTGGAAAAGAAATATCCTCTAAGGTTTTTAGTTTAAAGAAACATTATCTGCCTTTGGGCAGTTTCTGCAAAAATTGTTCTATTTGATTCATATAACCTTGTACGGTGATTTGTCTTGGTGCAAAAAGACTGATGAGTATTGCGCGAAGCTCTGAATCAGCGGTTTTTTTGCTTAGCATAGAATGTTCAGTGCCAGGAAAGACAGCGACGGTAAGTAATGAGGGCTTTACTTTGCTGCGATAGACCTGCTCTGTCTCACTCACATCGACATTGATATCTTCTTCACCTAATAGCAGTAGTACAGGCGAATTAAAATGCCCAAGATCAGCCGTTGCATCTGCCGAAAAGTTCTTGCTGATAAATGCCCAACGATCTTTTGACATTAAATTCTTTTCCTGTGCAATTTTTAAATAGTCTGTATAGTCGGCATGGCTTTCTAAAAGCTTCTGTACCTTTTTATCATACGCTTCTTTGACTTGAATTTCTGATTCAGAATAGCCAGTGCTTTCCATGTTTTTGCGCGTATGATATTTACCTTGGGTTAACCAATTAATTGCAGGAGATACAACAATGCTGAATGCGAGTGGTTCCTTTTCTGCAAGTTTTGGAATCACCCAACCCGCTTGACTCGCTCCCCAGACACCAATTTGTTTTTCGTCAATCATCGGTTGATTTTTCGCCCAGTCAATGGCTTGGCGGGCTTCTTCTACACGGTCGTCCATGCTCTGCTCTAACCAGTTACCTTCTGATCCATTGATACCTCTCTTATTGAGCGATAAAGAGGCGTAGCCAAGCGAAGCTAGACGTTCCCATAATGGTTTATAGCCATCGTTATGCGAGGCATCAATCGCTCCATCACCATGAATAAACAGGACTAAGCCAACTTTGTTTGTATAGTATTTTGGCAGTACCAAGGTTCCAGTTAATTTCCCTTCGGGTGAAGGGATTTCAACAGACTGTTCAATCATGTCAAAACTGTTTTGCTGTAAAATAAAAAGTCCCGCAGTGCTCAATAATAATACGCTGACAACAATAAAAATAGTAAAAATTTTTTTCATGATCGCTCCTTAAAAATTTTTTAGTTTAATTTTTGCACCATATAGTGCCACTTAAATTCATTAAATAAAAGATATCGTGTAAAGCTGCTCTTTTGCTCTTGTGTCTGGAATGAGAGTTGTTCGTAGAGCTTTTTAGCACGTAGATTTTTATCAGAAACGTGTAAGCTTAATGTGTCTAAGTAAGGATCAGCTTGTACAGACTGCTTTGCCCATTGTAATAATTGTTTTCCAATGCCTTTGCCTCGATGTGCCGGATGAACAGAAACATCAGCAATATAATATTCTCTGTCTTGAGGCTGGTGGTTTAAGAAATATAATGCAAGGAATAATTTAACTGAGTTCCATTTTCCAAATAACTTAAAGAGATGCCACGGAATTTTTTGTGCTTCTTGTTTTGTGTTTGGTGTTGCGTTCCATTTGATAGATAGGCTTCCTACGACTTCTTCGCTTTGCAAGGCGACCATTCTTTGACTTGCTGGTTCATTGGGAAAGTAATCTAAAAGTTTTTCGAAAAAAAGAGCAAGCTCGGTATCGGTTAAGTTGGTGAGGGGGTGGAATTTTCCTCGAAATCCGTAAATAAGCAAGCGACTTATCTGTTGGTTATACTTTGGTTTCATAGGTTCAATCCTTATGGATGCGAGTGTCATTTTTGACTCTCCTTTCGAAAATTTGGCTGAGTTTAGGAAATGCTATAGCGGGTAACTCGGGGCGCGCTATTCTTTTGTATTGTTTACAACTGACTTGAGTCAGTTGGATGACGAAAAAAGATGCGTAAATTTTACGCAATCTTATCGTTTATCAATGGATATTTCAAGAGTCCTCTCATGAATGCCCAGAATTCGTTCCAAAACGATTATAGCAATTTTTACTTTGTTGCTAAAAACTTCAAAAGGCTCTTTGAAATAAAAGGCTTCCCATAAACAATTTAGTGTGCTCCAGAAAAAATCAATGGTTTCTTTCAGATGAAGCACATGCATAGATTCGTCCTCATTTCCCTGCTCAATTATGCGAATGAGAAGCGGGTTAAAGACTTTTTCAATTTGAGATTGCCACATTTTATAAAGCAAGTCAAATTGTTTATCATCCCATAGTTTTTCTGAAAGACGATCAAGCTGATCTGGGGCAAATTGGTGGGCAATAAACGATTGCAATTTTTGTAAGGCGCTCAAGTGGCGACTTTCTAATTCAAAGCAAGTAGCCAGTTCAGTTGCCCAACGGGTGCAAATTGCTTCTAGGATGGCTTCTTTCGTAGGAAAGTAGTAATAGAAGGTTCCTTTAGCTACGCCAGTTTTTTTTACAATATCAGTGATCATTGTTTTTTGGTAGCCGACAGAACTAAATAGTGCTAAAGCCGCATCGATTAACTCTGTTCGCCGGATTTCAGGATCTTTTTTGATTCTAGTGATAAATAGTACCTCCTTCGTAAATGAATAAATTTTCTAATGGCTTGCCCGAAAAGGAAGCGATATGCTAAATAATACTGACCTCGGTCAGTATTATTTTATAAG
>JARBTT010000218.1 GCA_029240055.1 Anaerosinus sp. | reverse complement strand
AGCAACTTTATTTACAGGTCCCCCAAAGTCAAATGCCGCCATTGCGCCCATTCCTAAACCGAATATAAATCTTGAGCCACCTTGCAAGCCTTTTAATACTTCTGTCAGTGTTGCTGTTAACCAAACAATGGGAGTACCAATTACATAGAACATAAGTAAGCCTACAACCATAGTTGAAATTAAGGGTAGAATCATCATTGGCATTAAACCTTGCGCCCATACTGGTACTTTCAAATTATTCCTTAAATATTGTACGAAATAGCCAACGATATATCCTCCTAGCATGCCGCCCAGGAAACCAGCACCAATTGCATTTGCGATTAAGCCCATCATTAAACCCGGAGCAATACCTGGACGATCAGCAATGGAATAGCTAATAGCACCTGCTATTACCGGAACAATTAAACCCATGCCAAATACACCAAGAGAAACCAGCGCATCAGCAATTGAATACGCTTCTTTGTAATTTTTTATGACTGATCCGCCTGAGAGATTTCCAATGGCAATAAGGAGACCCGCTGTTACAACTAGAGGCAGCATATAAGAGATACCCGTCATTGCATGTTTTTTAAGTTGTAATTTTCTTAACATACTATCTCTCCTCTAAATTTCCATATTTAATTATAGTCCTAAGTCAGCCTGGATCTTTTTTATGATTGATTTTGGCGATTTAATAGCAATGTTAGTTGGAATATTGAGAATTTTTTTGCCTGTGAATCGTTCTTTGCCACCAACGTTGATATCGGCTGCTACGATTACGATATCTGCATTTTTAATATCAATCTCCGTTAATTCATCCTCCGTCCCGATTGTTCCCTGGGTCTCAATGTGAATTTCATGCCCTAACTCTTTAGCCGCTTTCATTAGTTTTTCTTTTGCAATATACGTATGAGCAATTCCTGAAGTACAAGCTGCAATTCCTACAATCTTCATAACATCCCTCCTCTCTTTTTTAAATTATCTGCCTGAAAATATAGCTAAGATTTCTTCAGGTGATTTAGCCTTTAGTAACTTGGCACAAACATCATCATCTCCTAAATTACTAGCTACTTTTGCTAATATCTTTATATGAGTGCTATTTTTATCTTCATCTGTAACCGCAAATAAAATAATAAAACGAACCGGCTTATCATCCAGACTTTTCCAATCAATATCAGTTTTCGTTCTCCCAATAGCCAGTGATGTTTTGTTAACAAATTTTGATTTTCCATGGGGGATAGCGATACCATTACCAATTCCGGTTGTTCCTAGTGATTCTCGATAAAATACATCTTTTAGAAAGTTCTCCCGATTTGATATCGCATTTACATGAAGCAATAAGTCCGTTAACTCTTCCACAACTTCCTCTCTTGTAGTAGCCTCCATATCCAATTTAATTGTTTCACTTCTTATTACTTTTGATAAATCCATAGTTCTACCCCATTTCCTTTAATTTTTCATAAAAAAGCGTTGCACATCGATAGCACGAGTGCATTCCAGCAGATAATTCATCGCATTTTTCGCCTCGTATAAATGATAGATCTCCATGACTATATTTTTTGCGTGCTCATAATCCGAATTGAGAATAAAAAATTTTATGCAACTGCTGCCTTCCGTATTGTTCACGATTTGGATTGCAAGCCGCTTAATATTGGAATTTCCAGCCAGGTATATCTGTATTTTTTTGCCGAAATCAACTTTATAAAACACTAATTTATGTGCATTGTTCTTTTCTAAATCATTAATAATCACTGCATCTTCTGTGTTAATGTAAATATCAGCAGCAGAATTTAATTTTTCAAGATTTTCTAGTTGTAAATCTTGCTTCGTATTTTCAAATGAATCTTCAATCAAGATGTTCTTAATATTCTTAATGTCTTTTTCATTTAATAATGCTGAAACAAGCATGTATGGTTTTTCTTTAATGGCTAAATGAACCGTGGAAATAATAAAGTCGATATCATCGAGATTAATCGTATTTAATTTATGTTCTGATATCACATCCCCAATCTGCCATTGAGGAAATGCTCTTCTCAACCGGGTTGTCAATAATTGTGAAGTACCATAGCCGCTATGGCAAACTACAATTACTTTCTTATAACTGATTTCTCTTTCAATTGCTGCTTGAAAATAAGTTACTAAGTATCCAATTTCATCAATGCTGATCGTATTTAAATTGTATTTTAAGGTAATCAAATGCACCACGATCTGGCATATGCTTAACATTTCAGTAAACCGTTCCTCAATTTCTTTTAATAATGGATTTTTTATTTGAATGTTATATTTAAGACGATTCAGCATTGGTCTAATATGAAGTATTAATCCATCATGCAGCAAGGTATCTTTGGTCAAATCAAAGGTTAAAATATCAGAGACCATTTTGACTAGAGAAGCAGTTATATCAATATAATTCACTTCCAGATCTTTTTTAATGACTAATGAATTTCCCAGCAGCCGTTGTCCAACGCCGCATGAAACCAGGTATTGATAAATATAATAAATTTCTGAGTCATTAATCTTAATTTTACATTTTTCATAAATTTTTAGTGCTAACTTCGCAGCACTTTCAGATATTGCATCGTCAGCAGACAGGAACGTGAAGCTGCTATTATTTTGGCCTTGGATTTGATTGCCTTCACTTACTCTTTTTATACAGATAAGAATATGGGTTAATAAATTAATAAAATATGGATCACCAATTGTGTATTCCAATGTTTTTTCTAAATCAATCAATATTTTTTCAATATATAAGACTAAATCAAGATCAAAGATCTTCGATAATCCCTTTATTGTCTGTGAATCAAGCCTGGAGAGACACTCTACGTCAAGACTATCACTAGTATCGTTTAGCAATTCACTGGTAATGGACGCAATTGCTTTTCTTATATTTACTTCTGATCCATTAATCTTTGTGCCTTCCACACTTCTATCGAGTGTAATATCATAACTTTGCAGCCAATCCTCTATAAACTTTAAATCATTTGCAATGGAGGCTTTGCTAACATAATATGCATCTGCTAATTTTTGAATGGATGTATTTTGATTGGATTGCGTGAGCAGCAATTTCAAAGTTTCTATTCTGCGATTTTTGATTGACAATGGATCGACAGCCTCTAAATTCGCATTGATATCGTTTAGTAAATCCATTTTTTGATGAGTAACAATCTTTATTCGTATACCACTGCCTGGCTTGCGATTAATCTTAATATTTTTATTTTTCAAATAATTTTCAATAAAATTTATATCTTTGGATAGTGTTTTATCAGATACTTTAAGAATTCCGGAATAATATTTAATTGGTTTAAAATCATTTTCTGCAATAAGTAGTCTGATTAATTCTTTTTGTCGTAAATTGAATATAGCCACTTATTCTTCCTCCTTATTACGATCTGCATTAACCTATCTCGTGTTAATAGTAACATACGTATTATTTCTTTAAAATACTAAATGCCTTCTGCTATGATACAGAAGGTTTAGTACCTAACTACGTAATTTTAGCGGCAGGAATATCAAGCCGCCGTTACTCATAAACTCTAGCGCCCCCGCACTAAAAGTGCAGGGGCGCTAGAATTTACTTCAAATGAGGCAGTTGCCCCTTCTACATCCAAGTCCAAAATGAAATTCGTTTTTAAAAGTTATTAATAATTATAGCTTGCTTTTACCCATATTGTACGACCAGGTTCGTTTACTCTAAATGAAGAAGCAATACCCAGCGCAGGGATTGCTGCCCCTGATCGGCTAATAAATTCAGAGTAATTTTTATCAAAGATATTATCAATTCCAGCCGCGATAGTAACCTGTTTGGTCGCCTTATAGGCCAGGTTGGCTGAAAGGATACCAAAGCCACTGCTTGCACCCAGATCATAGCCAATTTCACTGCCGCTGTTTAAATCGTAACGG
>JARBTT010000217.1 GCA_029240055.1 Anaerosinus sp. | reverse complement strand
GATGATTATACAACCAAGAACTAGAGGTTTTATTTGTTTAACCTCGCATCCACAAGGGGCTGCGCAAAACATTAAAAATCAAATTGAATACGTGAAATCAAAGGGTGAGATCGCGAATGGTCCAAAGAAAGTACTAGTGATCGGTGCTTCCACAGGATTTGGTATTGCATCTCGGATTTCTGCAGCATTTGGTTCTGGAGCTGCTACAATCGGTGTATTTTTTGAAAAACCTGCGGCAGAAGGTAAACCGGGGACCGCTGGTTGGTACAATTCCGCAGCTTTTGAAAAAGAAGCCCATGAAGCCGGATTATACGCCAAAAGCATCAATGGTGACGCATTTTCAGATGATATAAAAAAACAGACCATTGACCTGATCAAAAAAGATTTGGGACAGGTGGATTTAGTGGTGTACAGTTTAGCTTCTCCACGTCGTACACATCCCAAAACAGGTGTTGCGCATGCATCTGTTTTAAAACCTATACAAGAACCTTTTACCAATAAAACGGTAGACTTCCATACAGGCGTTGTTTCGGATATTACGATCCAACCCATAGAAAATGATGAAGACATCGTGAATACGGTTGCAGTAATGGGAGGGGAAGACTGGAAATTCTGGATCGAAGATCTGAAAGCTGCCGGCGTTTTGGCTGATGGAGCGAAGACAGTTGCTTACTCTTATATTGGACCTGAGCTGACTTATCCGATCTACCGTAACGGAACGATCGGCCGTGCGAAAGACGATTTAGAAGGTACTGTACCTGCTATCAATGCGATCTTAAGTGATCTTCATGGTGTCGCATATGTGTCTGTTAACAAAGCTTTGGTTACGCAATCCAGTTCAGCAATCCCTGTAGTACCTTTGTATATCTCTCTATTGTATAAGGTGATGAAAGAGAAAGGAATCCACGAAGGTACGATCGAGCAAATGCAACGTTTATTTGCGGAACGCCTTTATACAGCGGATGGCAAAGTATTGCTTGATGATAAAGGCAGAATCCGTGTTGATGACCTTGAAATGCGTGAGGATGTTCAGGCAGAAGTAGCGGCATTATGGGAGAAAGCAACTACAGAAAACTTGCCTGAAATCTCCGATATCGAAGGTTACCGTAATGAGTTTTTCAATTTATTTGGTTTTAACTTTGATGGCATAGATTACAACGCTGACACGAATGAAGTCGTTGCGGTGCCAAGCATTGAAAACTAATCTAAAAATATACGTTATTAAAAAAGGGCGACCCAATTGGATCGCCCTTCTTTAATTCGATGTTGCATATGCCCATTCTATCATTTCAGTTATCCGATGGGCACAGGTGGGGATTTTTTTTGTAGCTTTTGGTTGCCGGCCTTGCCGGATTAGGCAAGCTTTGTCCGTTGATTATAGCATAAATTTCCTACTACTGCCAAACCAATGGACACCATTATGGCGCTGAAAGGGTAGATACCACTCATACCAACATTATTGGCTACAAAACCGATCAGCGGCCCTGTAATTCCCAAGGAGATATCGATAAATAATCCGTAAGCAGCTAATGCCGACCCTTGCTGGCGCTGGTCGACCCTTTTTATTGCTTCTACACCAAGAGCAGGGAAAACAAGTGAAAAGCCCAGACCTGTCAGTGCGGCTCCCACGAGTGTCCATAGGGGATGGACAGCCAAAGCAATGACCAGGAGACCCAATGTTTCGACAAAAAGACTGACTAAGGCAACTTTTAAACCGCCATATTGATCAATCACCTTATTGAATACAAGTCTCGTCAGAATAAAGAAAATACCAAAGACTGTCAAACATGCCGCCCCATTCTGCCAATTGAAATGCTCATAATACAGCGTCATAAAGGTTGAGATACTCCCAAAACCAAGACCACCTAAGGCCAGACATATTCCAAATGGAGCGACAGTCAGAAGCACCCGCTTGAAACTTATGGAAGCTGTCTTTTTGCGGTCCACTTGATAAGGTCTTTTGGACTTACTATAAAAATAACCCAGGATTCCTATGACGATGGTGAGTAGTGCCAACGATTCGTAATTGACATGATCCGCCATAAATACACCTAGCGGAGCGCCGATGGCAAGCGCACCATAGCTGGCGATACCGTTAAATGATATAGCCTTGGCAGCATGCTCATCACCAAGCTCCATTAAAGCCCAGTTGATGGGGCTAGCACCGACCAAACCCTCGCCAATACCGGTAAATAGCCGTGTAATAAGCAATAAACCCAGGCTAATAAAAGGTTGTGATTTGAATAAAAAGACTAGCAACAGTAAAATGCCCGAAAGTGCAAAAAAGATCATGCTGCGCAGGACAGACACTTTAGGACCTTTGGTATCCACGATCTTTCCGGCATAACCCCGGAGTAAAAAGGTCGCAATATATTGTACACTGATGACCAGTCCGGCGATAATTGTGTTAAACCCTAGAATTTGATGGATAAAAATAGGTAAGGTCGCAAGTGATAAGCCGATTGTGAAATAACCAAGGAAAGTTAAAGAAACATAGCCTAAAATCTTTTTACTGACCTCGGGAAGAGAAACTGTCATTTTAAAAAATTTTAGGCAAAAATACTTGTTTACACTTGTTTTTGGAAATTAAACTAATAAACAACTGTCTCTTTAATCTCACAATTTTTATTCAACCATTCCTGATCGAACTGTTTGGGAGAGAGCTTTTTGCCCTGATAGATATAATAGGTTCTTTCGGATTCTCCTTTTACCGGAGGACCGGGGATTTTATTGACAATTTTTTCTTCGGGACAGTCCTGAATGAGCGCTTGATGGCTATTCTGACGGGCTTTGCAGGAGACAAATGTTGTTGTTAAGATGAGGAGATATGTTAATTTATTCATGAGTTTAGTTTTATTGTATTGAATAACGACACTTACGGTCGAAGTGCGACATGATTTTACGCAATAAAACACAACTTTTTATACTATCGTTTGTTCTATAAAAGGGTTTCGTCAGATAGATGAAAAAGAGAATTTATCGCGAAGCTTGGAAATGTCAGGGCAAATTATTCAGTAATAATTATATAACAATAAAAGAAAATCATGAGAAGAAAAGCAACAGCCCTATGGAACGGGAATCTAAAAGAAGGTAAAGGAAATTTGACAACAGACAGCACAGTATTGGACCATACCCAATATTCATTTTCAACACGATTTGAGGATGGCGTGGGTACCAATCCGGAGGAGTTATTAGCTGCTGCCCATGCTGGCTGTTTTACAATGCAGCTGAGCGCATTTTTAACCGAAACCGGGTTTCCCCCCGATGAGCTCAAAACTGTATCGACCATAGTATTTGAAAATGGTGCAATCGTCCGTTCTGAACTAGAACTGACCGCTAAAATTCCTGCCATTGATGAGCCTGAATTTCAGTCACTTGCTCAAAAAGCAAAGGAGAATTGTCCTGTTAGCAAGGCATTTAATTTTGAGAAAACATTGCAGGCTACTTTGCTATAAGGTCAATTTTTTAGAAGAGTAATATCAGTTTACAAATGCAGTTAATTTGTCGAAATATTACAAATTAACTGCATTTTTTCGTTAAACTAATAAAAAGCTGTTACTTTGGCTCTGACTGGTTTATTATAATGTGACAATTGGCCAAACGTCCCGAGTGTAATAAGTCCAGCTGGTTAGGATTAGGGAACGTTAAACGAAATTATTTTGGTTCAGAAAAAGAAGAACAAGCTAAACGCTACTGCACTATTAGAAAAGAACAGGGGGGAAGGAATCGTGTTTTTACAGGAGAATGCAACGAAAGCGGAGGTAACTGTCTGCCAGTCGGGGTTACAGTATAAAATATTGACGGAAGGGGCGGGCAAAACTCCGACGAAGACTTCCAAAGTCATCTGTCATTACAAAGGTGAACTATTGGACGGAACAG
>JARBTT010000216.1 GCA_029240055.1 Anaerosinus sp. | reverse complement strand
AGTCATGAGCACTGCTAACCTTGATCAAACACTCGCTGATAAATGGTATGCTGACAACGATTGGCACACTCTCTACTACGGCGAAATCGTTTCAGCCTACATCGAAGAATAATTCCTAAAAAGAGCACTCTACTCCATTTTGCAAAAATACTTCGCGATATGCTACAAGATCCTCTTCGTGAAGTTGTTTTAGATTCTTACATTGATATTCTTTGCCGAGCAAAGAATATTTTTTTTGCCCAAATTGATGAAACGGCAATAAGTTTACATTATTTCCCCCTATTTTTTTCAGTAAATCGCAAAATCCCTGTGCATCCTTTAGCGTATCATTAATCCCTGGAATCACCGGGATGCAAATCATAACTTCCTTCCCTTTTGCTAAAGCTAATTTTAAATTACGAAGGATTGGCTCATTCGATACTTTCGTCACTGCAACATGCTTTTCATTATCATAATGTTTGAGATCAAAGAGTATTAAATCAATGTGCTCGATCAAGCTAGTGAATGTTCCTTCATCGGCATAGCCTGTCGTTTCGCACGCTGTATGAATCTGCCTAGCTTGTAACTCTTTTAACAGCGCAATCGCAAACTCAGCTTGCCCTAGCACTTCACCGCCCGAGAGTGTTACCCCACCGCCAGATTCTTCATAGAAATCAACATCTTTCATGATTTCTTTTAAAACTTTCTCTAACGTCAGCAAATCTCCTTGCACTGAGAGAGCTCCTTGCGGACAAGCTTTTACACATTGAAAACAGCCCACACAGGTTTCCTCATCAAAAGATATTTTATCTTCAACATACTTAACAGCACTCCGTTTGCAAGCACGTACACAACGCATACAACGCACACATTTTTCTTCTTCCCAAATCACTTGTCGCAACGAACTTTGCGACTCGGGATTGGAGCACCATAAACAAGCCAAGGGACAGCCTTTAAAAAATACGACCGTTCGAATTCCCGGCCCATCATTTAAACTAAATTTTTGTATATTAAAAATACACGCCTGTAAATTTTCCATACGACACCTCAACTCTTTTTTATTATCTCCATAGTATCATGAAACTATATTTTTTAAAACACAGTCATTCATTTAAAGCCAAAATAAGTTTCGAATGAAACTTTTTATTGACTTTAACCGCATATATTTTATAATATAACTATGAGTGAAGAGCTTTTATCTTCATTTGAAACTTATTTGTTTTGTTTTAAAATATCATTATGTTATAATAAAATTAAAATTTAATTGATATAGGAATGATGATAATGCTAAACAGACATGCAAAAATACTTGATCTTGTAAATACCAATAAAAAAATTGAAGTTACAAAACTTGCTGAAGAAATCAAAATATCCCAAGTAACGATTCGCAAAGATTTGGATATGCTCGAAAAAATAGGCTTGTTAAAGCGCGAGCACGGTTTTGCTGTTATGGTTGCCAGTGACGATATCAATAACCATCTGGCTTTTAATTATAACTTAAAACGTGAAATTGCAACAAAAGCAGCGCAGCTTGTAAGCAATGGTGAGACGATTATCATTGAATCGGGAGCATCTTGTGCACTATTAGCAGAGGAAATTGCCCTGCATAAACATGACGTTACGATCATTACCAATTCCGCTTTTATCGCTTCTTTCATCCGTAAAGCGCCTTTTGTAAAAATCGTATTACTAGGTGGCGATTATCAAAATGAATCTCAAGTTGTTGTTGGGCCAATGGTGAAAAAATGTATTGAAAATTTCTATGTGGATAAAATGTTTGTCGGCACTGATGGTTTTCATGAAAAAATCGGGTTCACTGGAAACAATCATATGCGTGTAGAAACACTAAAGGCTATGGCAGAACAAGCAAATAAAATTATTATTCTTACAGAGTCGTCAAAGTTTGTCCAACAAGGCGTTGTGGCGCAATTTAAGCCTAATGAAGTTAACTATGTCTTTACTGACAGTAATATTCCTGAGAAAACATTAAATTTTCTTCAATCGCAGCACGTAAACGTGCAATTGGTAGGTGTTGACGCTTAATTCAAAAAGGAGGCGTTTTATCTATGAAACATTTCGGCGACCTCACGCCCAGAATGAATAAATTACGTGAACAATTATTAGCTGCCCATCCCATGGTTTGTGCCGAAAGGGCACTTCTTACCACTCAAAGTTACCAAGAACATTTTGCTGAGCCACTCGCACTGCGCCGTGCTTACATGTTAGAAAATATTCTTAGCAGCATGAGCATCTATATTGAACCAGAAACCATGCTAGCAGGTAACCAAGCAAGTTCTAATCGTTCTGCTCCGATCTTTCCTGAATATGCGATGGATTGGGTCATCGATGAATTAGATCAATTCGAAGAACGTGATGGGGACGTATTTTACATCACAGAGGAAACCAAAAAAGAGCTAAAAAGCATTGCGCCGTTTTGGAAAAACAATACGCTCAAAGACCGTGGCTTAGCTGCGATGCCAGCTACCAGCAAAGTATTCTACGATTTGGGCATCATCAAAGCCGAAGGCAATATTACCTCCGGCGACGCTCATATCGCAGTTAATTATGAACGCGTACTAAAATATGGTTTAGTCGAAGCTAAAGAACGCGCAATGAAAAAATTAAACGAATTGGATTTAACCGATTACAAAAACTTAAAAAAATCCTACTTTTATCGCGCGATTGAAATTGTAGTAGATGCTGTTGCCACTTTTGCCAAACGCTATGCTGATCTGGCACGCAAACAAGCGGCAGTAGAAACAAATGTCACCCGCAAGGCAGAATTGTTTGAAATGAGTCGTATCTTAAATAAAGTTCCTTATGAACCAGCCGAAACCTTTCAAGAAGCTCTACAATCCACTTGGCTTGTGCATCTCGTTCTACAAATAGAATCCAATGGTCATTCACTATCTTACGGACGTGCCGACCAATTCTTATATCCTTACTATAAAAACGATTTAGACTCAGGTAAAATAATAGACGACTCTGCTTGTGAGCTTCTAACAAATTTATGGCTAAAAACATTTACCATCAACAAAATTCGCAGCTGGTCGCATACGAAATTCAGTGCTGGCAGTCCGCTTTATCAAAACGTTACCATCGGCGGTCAAACAACGGATAAGCAAGATGCTGTAAATCCTTTATCTTATCTTATCCTCCGCTCTGTTGCCCAAACCAAATTACCGCAACCAAACCTAACCGTTCGTTATCATCGCGGTCTAGATGATCGCTTTATGCAAGAATGCATTGAAGTTGTCCGCCTCGGCACAGGGATGCCAGCGTTCAACAGTGATGAAATCATCATTCCATCGTTTATCGAAAAAGGAGTAGCTGAAAAGGATGCTTACAACTATAGCGCCATCGGCTGCGTAGAAGTTGCCGTTCCTGGCAAATGGGGTTATCGTTGCACCGGCATGAGTTTCTTGAACTTTCCAAAATCTCTAATGATTGCGTTAAACAACGGTGTTGATCTCGACTCTGGTACTAAAGTTTGCGAAGGGGTTGGCCACTTTAAAACGATGACTTCTTTCCAGGACGTTATGTCAGCTTGGGATAAGATTATTCGTGAATTTACTCGTCACAGTGTAATTATTGACACTTGTTGCGATATGGTGCTTGAACAAGATACCACCGACATTCTTTGTTCTGCGCTAACCGAGGACTGTATCGAACGCGGACTAACCCTAAAAGAAGGTGGCGCAGTATATGATTTTATCAGCGATTTACAGGTAGGTATCGCCAACCTCGGCGATTCGTTAGCGGCGATAAAAAAATGTGTATTTGAAGAAAGGCTCTTTACTACAACTGAACTTTGGAATGCTTTAGTAAACGACTTTGCTGGCGAAGACGGCAAACGCATACAAAACATTCTGATAAACGATGTACCTAAGTATGGCAATGATGAAGACTATAT
>JARBTT010000040.1 GCA_029240055.1 Anaerosinus sp. | reverse complement strand
GTACTCAAATCCATACTAGAATTTTCAACATAATCACTAGTATTCATAAAGGTTTTAGATTCACTAAAGAAATTAGTCGACCAACCATCCGCCAATTTCACTTGACTTTCCAACAATAAATACATTGAGCTATTATGATCTTTAAATCCGCTTCCCGTTGCTTGATCTCTATAACCATCAAGCCGCATGCGTGTCATCCCACTAAAACGGACTCTATCGTCTTTTATCTTTTTAGAATCTTGTTCGATTTTTTTCTTATCTTCTTTATTTTTCTTTTCAATTTGCAATTCCATTTTCTTTTCTAGCTCTTGTAATCGCGTTTTTAATTCAGAAATTTCTTTTTGCTCACTACTTAATGTCTCATTGGCAACCGACTTCGCATTTTCAGTTTCTGACTGAGCCGCATTCACAATTGTAAAATTCACACAAGTAGCACCAAATACCAAGCTTGCAATAATCCGTTGTTTGTTTACTTTATTCATTTTACTTCCTCCTAGTAATATCTCGTAATATATTAAATAAATAATACGCTTAGCAATATGGGGAGAATATACGATTATTCATTCGAGCTTTCTTCGTTTTCTTTCTTCAATAAAACCTTGTCATACGCGCGAACAAACGGAATATAACAAAGAACATCAAACACCATCAATCCTAGCCATAACAACACTGCGCGCCAATCCATCGTTGATAAAAATGCCCCAATCGGCCCCGGTGTCGTTATTGGAACATTAATATAAGTACGTCCAACCAAATTCCAATCAAACGCCATGAACGAAATTGCGCCATTTAACATTGGTAAAAACACCATTGGAATGACCATAAATAGGTTTAATATAATTGGTAGCGAAAATACAATCGGCTCACTTACATTGAAAATTGCTGGGATAATACCAACTTTGAATACAGATTTCATATGTGTAGACTTTGCAACAAAATAAATGGCAATAATCAATGCCAGTGCGGCTCCCGAACCACCAAAATTACAGAAGAACATTCTGAATCCGCCGGCTAAAATATGTGGTAAAGGCTCACCAGCCGATGCCGCTTGAGAATTGACCGCAAAATTTGCCAAAAAGAACGGCGTTGCAATACCACCAATTGTTGCGCCACCATGAATACCAAAGAACCATAACCCATTGAGCAAAAACATAATAAGAAGAATACCCCAAAGTGAATCGGAAGCAGAAACTAATGGCATAAAAATTGCCATAACTGCCTGCGCCAAATTCATATCTAATACATTCAAAAAGAGTTCATTCAAAAACATAAAAGAAAATACATTGATAAACAAGGAAATCATCGCTTCAAATGGTGCTGCTACCATCGGTGGAACAGTAGGAGGCATTGTTATTTTTATACCTTTACGATTTAAAAGCCTTGTAATTTCTACTGTGCTTAAACCTACAATAATCGCTAAAAACATACCCTTTGCATCTAAATACGTCATATCCATATGCATCGTATATGGCTTTGTTGGATCTGGTATCACCGTGGTTACCGTAACACATAAAAAGGTTAAAAGAGCTGTAATCACACCGCTTAGTTCATTCATTTTATATTTTTTACACATAAAATGCGTAACACATATAACTGTAAAAACCCCTAAAAGTCCCATCGATATATTGAATGGCAGCATAAGCAAATCAACCTTCACTGCCGCCCAAGTTTTCCATTGCAACAAAAATGCAAAAAATGGATTTGTCGCCTCCATTATATTTGCCGGAATTGGCGGTTGTGCCAAAATAAGTGCAACTCCACCTAAAATCGTCAATGGCGTAATTGCCATCAAACCACTCTTCATCGCATCTACATGTGCTTCTTCACCGATTCTCGCAGCCATCGGTATAACTTTGTCTCTAATCATATCTTGTAAACCTGAGAACATCGACATATTAAATCTCCAATCATAAAATTAATCAAATTTTGCATATGATAAATTTTAAACAATCACCCTTTCCATCAAATGTTAACAATTTTCTTAATATTTAGAACTAATTGATTTCTTTTCTGTTTATAATTCTATAGGTTGGAGGAAATAAACACAATTAAAGAAATTTCCTATCTTATTAGGAAAAAGAAAAACTATTGTTCAATTTAGTAATCATAATAATTCCAAATGATAACTTTTTATCGCAATAAAAAAGAGCTTATTCAAGATGTTAGTTATAACATTCATGAATAAACTCCTATGGATATTAAAGCGATATCATATCGACACTAAAAAATCATACAATTTATTAACTCAGATTTCCTCGTTTAAAATAAAATCAATTAATAATACCTTAGTACACAGTTTTTCAACGATTCTAATATAATTATGGATAAATTTCATCCATAAAAAAACAAAAGGGCTGTCGCACTAAGCTGAGAATCATACCTTATATTGTGATCTATTAAAAATCCTCACAACATTCAGAAAAAATTTTGCTAGTGTGACAGCCCAGTATTCATTTATAAGTTATTTCAAATATCTTAGATAGTGTATACGCGAATCATGCTAGTATTACCTTGTCCATAAGTAATACCTGAAGTAATAACAGTGATGTCACCATTTTTTACATAGTTTTCTTTCACTGCACTTTGTGTTGCACTAGAGATCATTTCATCTACACTATGCCATGGTTTACCAACGATGGAATATACACCCCAACGTAAGTTTAAATGACGAGCAATCACTTCATCTTCAGAGAACGCTACAATTGCTGCTTTTGGACGGTATTTTGAAACAACTTTTGTTGTGTAACCGCTTTGTGTTGGTGTGATAATTGCAGCTGCGTCTAATTCATAAGCCATTTGTACTGTCGCATGTGCAATTGCGGAAGTAGTGGATTCTTGAAGTTCAAAACCTTTATTCATATACATTTTCTTATATTTTAAAGATGCTTCAATACGTTGCGCAATTTTATTCATGGTTTGAACTGCTTCAACAGGATAGTCACCGCTAGCAGTTTCACCACTTAACATAATTGCATCCGTACCATCAAGAATTGCGTTAGCAACGTCACTCGCTTCTGCTCTTGTTGGACGAGGGTTCGTAATCATTGATTCCAACATTTGTGTTGCAACAATAACTGGCTTACCAACTTTATTACATTTGTCGATGATCATTTTTTGGATCAGCGGAACATCTTCTGCTGGGATTTCAACACCAAGGTCACCACGAGCAACCATGATACCATCAGAAGCTTCGATAATGGAATCGATATTGTTTACGCCTTCCATATTTTCGATTTTAGGGATGATTTCCATGTGCCCGCCGTTTTCTTTGATCAATTTACGAATTGTATGAACATCCGCAGCACGTTGGATAAAGGAAGCTGCAATAAAGTCCATATCTTGACTGATACCAAAAAGGATGTCTTGTACATCGCGATCAGAGATTGGCGGTAAGCTAACGGATACACCCGGAGCAGCAACACGTTTTAAATTTCCCATTTGACCACTATTTAAAACAGTCGTAACGATATCCTTACCAACGATTTCATCCACATGCAAACTAACCAAACCATCAGAAAGTAAGATAATATCATCTGGTTTTACCTCTTTATAAAGTGCCTTATGACTAACAGAAGCATGAGTTTCATCGCCATCCGTATCTTCATAAGTTAAAGTAAACTTTTTACCTTCTACTAATTGCACTTTACCTGCTGCAAATTTACCAAGACGCATTTCAGGTCCTTTAGTATCAAGCATCATAGAAATAACTTTACCAGCTTTTTTCGCTGCTGCTCTTACTGCTTTCATACGTTTGTCTTGCTCTTCATGTGTTCCATGAGAGAAATTAAAACGTGCTACATTCATACCATTTTCAATTAAACCATCAAGAACACCGTTTCTGTCAACACTAGGACCCATTGTACAAACGATTTTTGTTTTCTTTAGCATTCAAAATCCCTACCCTATTACTAAATTTTTTTAAGCCTTAGAGATATAAATCACCATAAAAATATTATATATTTAAGCCTCGCGTAACACGTTACCCAAGACAAAAATTGCTTATTTTTATATAATTTATCTAGTTTAGTAACTACAAAAAAACAGCGCAAAGCCATGGAAGTATCTTCTATGCTTTACGCTGTCTCCTAGCTTACTATTTTAAGTTATAGAAAGTATTTACACCTTTGTATTGTGCTACACTTGCTAATTCTTGTTCAATTCTTAACAATTGATTGTATTTTGCAATACGATCGCTACGAGTAGGTGCACCAGTTTTGATTTGACCAGCGTTTGCTGCTACTGCGATGTCAGCGATAGTTGCATCTTCAGTTTCACCAGAACGATGGGAAACAACACAAGTATAACCAGCACGTTTTGCCATTTCCATTGCATCAAAGGCTTCAGTTACTGTACCAATTTGGTTAACTTTAACCAAGATTGAGTTACCAACGCCTTTAGCAATACCATCAGCTAAACGTTTAGGGTTAGTTACGAATAAATCGTCACCAACTAATTGAATTTTTTTGCCAAGACGGTCAGTTAATTTTTTCCAACCTTCCCAGTCATTTTCATCTAAACCATCTTCAATGGAGATGATTGGATATTTTTCAACTAATTTTTCGTAGAACGCGATCATTTCATCACTAGTTCTTACAACGCCTTCACCTTTGAAGTTGTATTTACCGTCACTGTACATTTCGGAAGATGCAACATCAAGTGCTAATTTAACTTGTTCACCTGGTTTGTAACCAGCTTTTTCAATTGCTTCAACGATAGCGCCAAGAGCATCTTCGTTGGAAGTTAAGTTAGGAGCGAAACCGCCTTCATCACCAATTGCAGTGTTCAAGCCACGAGCTTTAAGCACTGATTTTAAGTTATGATATATTTCAGCGCCCATGCGTAATGCTTCTGCAAAACTGGATGCGCCAACTGGCATAATCATAAATTCTTGAATATCAACATTATTATCAGCATGTTCGCCGCCATTAAGAATGTTCATCATTGGAACTGGTAATTCTTTTGCGTTGAAACCGCCTAAATATTGATATAAGGATAAACCTACAGATTCAGCAGCAGCTTTTGCTACAGCCATGGAAACACCCAAAGTTGCATTAGCACCTAATTTAGCTTTGTTTGGTGTGCCATCTAACTCACAAAGAAAAGCATCGATACCGATTTGATCAACAGCATCCATACCGATAATTTCTGGAGCAATAATATCGTTAACATTAGCAACAGCTTTTAAAACACCTTTACCTAAGTAACGGCTTTTATCACCATCTCTTAACTCAACAGCTTCATACATACCTGTCGAAGCACCGGATGGTACAGCTGCTCTGCCCATGCTTCCATCTTCCAAATAAACTTCAACTTCTACAGTTGGGTTACCTCTTGAATCCATAATTTCACGTGCAAAGACTTCGTTAATAATACTCATAATTTAAAATCCCCCTAGAAATTTATGATAACTATAGTATGTAAATTATTACATCCGTTATGTATTATTTTACACTCTTTTTTACGATAAGTAAAACATTTATTTTACATAAATCATAATTATACTAAATTCAGAATAAACAGAAATAAGTATAATTTATGCATCTGTGAAAAATAGTGCATAATATTAAACTTTTAAGTCTACTTTTTCACACTATAGTTAATTTTCTATGGTAAAAAGGCTTAAAAATTACGTTTTTTATTTTTAAGCCTTTTTTTATTTATTCTTTATAATTACAGTAACATTACCACATTTTACCTAACTCTGTAAAGAAAATTACAGGAAAAATAGCTAATAATTCTTTATTAACCATTTTAAGTAAAATTCATCCTACGATTTTATTCGCTTAATAATTTTTTATAGTAACTTTGTGCCGTATAAAGCGCTGCTACTGGATTGTGTCCAGTGATTCTGTCTTTTGTAACCAAAGTGGTCGTTACTGCTTTTGAGTATCGATAAAACAAGCTGTCATGTCCCACGCAAAGTCCAACAACAACATTTAAATCTGTTTTATTTTTATTGAGCAATTTTGCTTGCATCACGGGATTACAAGCACTTGCACCTGGCGTTCTAATATATTCTTCTTGTATATTAATCTTCGTTTTTGGTATCGCACCAATTTTACAAGCTACACCAAAAACTTCAAAACCATGCACTTTTAAAATTTTCGCAAAGATTCTGCTTTCATTCATTAGTCCAGAACAAGTGGCGATACCGATTTTTTTTGCGCCGATTCTTCTGGCAAATTCCATAATTTCTTCGACTCTTGTATATTGTCCATAGAAGCCGCCTTCCACTTCAGCCCCAGCAATGGCAATTCTGCGTACTTCTTCATCATTGTTATAGAGATCTACGATTTTTTCGATTTCTTTATCCGTCAACTGGGTCGTTAAACAAAACTCTGGATACCGCCCGTCTCCTTTGCTACAGCTTGCTGTCCCACAGTCCGTACAAGTAAGACAAAGATTTTCTTTTGCTTTCGTCGTCATTTTTTTCTTCCTCCAACTATCCTTGCTATTTTGCTATTAAATATTATATTCCGTAAATGACACATACCGCGCCAAGAATTGCTTTGTGCGTTCATTTTTTGGTGCCCCGAGAACTTGTTCGGGTGTGCCCTCTTCGACAATCACACCACCATCCATGAAGATGACATGATCGGCTACCTCGCGGGCAAAACCAATTTCGTGCGTAACTACGATCATCGTACAATTGACCTCTTGCGCTATTTTTTTCATAACTTCGAGCACTTCACCCACAAGTTCAGGATCAAGGGCTGAGGTTGGTTCATCAAACAAAATCACATCCGGATTGAGTGCTAAAGCTCTAGCAATGCCAACGCGTTGCTGTTGCCCGCCGGATAACTGATGCGCATAAAAATCACCTTTACTTCCGAGCCCGACTTTTTCTAAGAAGATGATCGCTTTCTCCTTCGCCTCAGCTTTTGAGATTTTCTTGACAACGATTAAACCTTCCATGATATTTTCAAGCGCAGTTTTATTTTTAAATAAATTATAAGATTGAAAAACCATTGCTGTCCGTTGACGAATTTCGTGAATTTCTTGTTTGGTTACCTTTTCCACATCAATATGCAGATCATCCAAAATAATTTCGCCACGATCCGCTTTTTCTAGAAAATTAATCGACCGTAAAAGCGTCGTCTTTCCCGAACCACTTGGGCCTAAGATTACGGTCACCGACCCCGTGGGTACGCTAGCATTGATCCCTTTTAACACTTCATTATCACCAAAGGATTTATGGATATTTTTAAATGTAATCATAGGTTGCTTCCTTTCTTAAACACCGCAAGCTTATGTTCTGCTACGAGGAACAATTTTTCAAATAGAACACTCATCCCCCAATAGATAAACGCCACGACGATATAAACTTCTAAATAACGATTGTTATCTGCACAGATCACATTAGCCGCCCCAAATAGCTCCATTACAGTAATCATAAAGGCAATGGATGTACTTTTGATTAAATTAAGAAACTGATTTGCCATCAATGGCATCGCAAAAACAGATGCCTGCCTAAAGATAATCCGATAAAACCCTTGCCACCAAGTCATACCAATGGAATATGCTGCCTCCATTTGCCCTTTATCGACCGATTGTACCGCAGCGCGAAAGACCTCGGTTAAGTATGCCCCTGTGTGAATCGTCAAACCAATAACGGCAAACACGACTGCAGGAACTTGATTAATTTCGATCTTTTGTCCAGTCTTTTCAGCGAAAATCATCAAAGCGATTGGTAAGGCGAAAAATACGATATATAGGATAATCATCGTCGGCAACGCCCTGCCAAACAAAACATATAGCTCGGCCAATTTACTTAAAACAGGAATTTTCTTCATCCGAATGATCAGCATAAAAAGTCCTAATATACTGGCAAGAACCATACTCGTAATCGCTAAGCCTAAGGTCATTGGGATATAGCCTAGCAATTTCAAAAATATCTCCATTAAAAAATAGGGATCAATAATACTATTCATAATTGATTATCCTCTTTCTTCTTTCTAATCAACTAAATCACGAAGCCAATTCTTTGCCTAGCGTGCTGCGACGTTCCAAGAAATATGTTGCTACTTGTATCACAAAACACAAGAGCACATAAATGATAGCGATATCTACATATAACTCTAAATGACGATAGCTATAAGAGCCCATTAAATCAGCTTTTCTTAGCATATCGACAACACCAACATTAAAAATCAGGGACGTTCCCTTTAACGTTGAAATCACATTATTGCCGAGCGCCGGAATCGCCAATTGAAACGCTTGCGGCAATATAATTCGAATATACGCTTGATACGTACTCATGCCAATGGAATGCGCTGCTTCCAATTGCCCTTTATCGACTGCTAAAATACTGCTACGCATAATTTCAGCAATATAAGCACCAGTATGGATCGACATGATAAGGAAGACAAATAGCAGTCCTGGTATTGAACGTATATCTTGATACCCCAGACCTTGTAATAACTGTGGTAAACCAAAACACACTAAATACAACTGTACCAAAAATGGTGTACCGCGAATAAACGAAAGATATAAGAGGCACACCTGATTCAATACCTTCACTTTATGAATGCGAAGGAAAGCAACGACGCAACCAATCACTATCCCAAATAGTTCCGCTACGATTGTGACGATAATCGTAACATCAATATAGGATAACAACGTCGGAAAAGCTTTGATCATATAATCAACACTAAAATAACTGCTCACGCTTCACACCTCTTTCTAGCTCATGTTCCCAGATTGTCCTATAAACGTCTGCTTTTCCTACATTTGTGGAACAGTATAATCTTTACCCAAGAAATTTTCAGACAACTTTTTCAAACTGCCATCCGCACGCATTTCTTTGATTGTCGCATCAATTCTATCTGCTAAGGCTTGCGAACTTTCGTCTTTACGTAAAGCATAGCAGGTAGCATCACTAGCAATAGTAGGGCCAACAGCCTTTATATCAAGCCCGAGTGTATTTTTTGCTTCATCAATAGCTACTTCATACGTCGGCGATGCATCCACGCGTCCAGTCGTTACTAAATTCAAGGTTTCTGTAGTCCCTTTGTCCGTATAGACCAATTCTATTTTAGGATCTGCGGTCTCATTATATTTTTGCAGTTGACGCGTCACTTCACTACTACTAGTAACAGCAACTTTCTTACCACGTAAATCATCAATCGTAGTGATATCAGTTCTATCACCTTTTACAGCAAGCTTACGGCTTGTGTAATTGTTAACTTCTTTCGTGAAAATACTCTTATCGGCTCTCTTTGGATTTGCGACGATTTGATTGGCAACAATGTCAACTTGACCAGACTCCAAGCCTAAAAAACCCGCATCTACACTCATCGTTTTAAATTCAAATTTAATATCAGGATTTCTTTTTTGAACTTCGCGTAAAAGTTCTATATCATAACCAGTTAACTGATCTTTTTCATCCATATAAGTAAAAGGCCTAAACGTTCCTCGCGTTGCAACTTGATAGGTTTTTACTTCTTTTGTATCTTTTTTAGCTTCTGGTTTATTATTCTCGCTTAAACCACAACCGGTAGTAATCGCTAGGCCCATGATCAATAAAAACGCTAAAAATAAACTCCCGTATTTTTTTCTGTCTTTCAGTAAATTCATCTCTTTCATTCTCCTCTTACTTCAACTCATTTAATGCATCTTCAAGTTGTTTTAATGCTCTTTTTAACGTCTTACGTGGGCAAGCGATGTTGATTCTGACAAAGCCTATCCCTTGTGATCCAAAAATATAGCCTTGATTAAACCAGACTCCAGCTTTGTCGATTAAGAACTTCTCTAATTCTTCTTTGGTTAAGCCATAATCACTGAAATCTACCCATAAGAAATATGTACCTTCGGGATGATTTACTTTTAATTTTGACAAATTCTTTTCGATGCGTTCGATTGCATAATCCCGATTTTGCTGGATATACGCAATCACTTGGTCAAACCATTCTTCCCCTTTTTCATAAGCTGCCTGTGTTGCAACCAGTGGAAATAAACTAGGTTTTGGAATACCAACAAAATCATAAACCGCTTGGAATTTCGCGCGCAGCTCTTCATCAGGAATAATAATATTGGAGTTTCTGATGCCAGCTAAATTAAAGGATTTACTTGGTGCTGTACAGATGATTGCATTCCTTGCAAACGCATCACCAAGTGTCCCAAATGGAATGTGCTTTGCGGCAGAATATACAAGATCACAATGGATTTCATCCACGATCATTTTTACATCATACTGCAGGCAAATTTCTCCCAGCTTGATCAGCTCTTCCTTACGATAAACCTTGCCAATTGGATTATGCGGATTGCAAAGAATAAATACTTTCGGCTTATACTCAATAATCTTTTGCTTGAAATCCTCAAAATCTATTTCATAGCCTTTTTCCGTCCGAATAAACGGATTTTCCAATACTTGACGCTTCGTCTGTTTAATCACGCGAAAAAAAGGATGATAGACTGGTGTCTGAATCAAAATAAAATCATTCAGTTCTGATAATGCTTGAATACCAAGATGAATCGCTGTGATCACACCCGGGGTTTGTTTAATAGATTCTGGTGCAATCGTCCATTGATGACGTTTTTGGAACCACCCAATTACCGCATTGGTGTACTCTTCTGTGACGGCAGCATAGCCATAAATACCGCGCTTGGCCCTTTTAACAATTGCTTTTTGAATTGCTGGTGAAGTTTCAAAATCCATATCCGCGACCCACATAGCAATCACGTCATCACGTCCAACACGTTCCTTTCTAAAATTCCATTTATTCGAAATTAAACCATCAAAATCATGTTCTTGATCAAAATCTATTTCTTGTTTATAAAAATGCTCCTTAGAATGTGACATGATATTCGCCTCCTAAAACATACTTATCATATATGTTTTTATAAATCTTATGTTTTAAAGAATAACCTATTAAGCATACTTTGTCAATATGTTTTATATAAAAATAAAAGCTTGCAGAAAAACATATTTCTGCAAGCTTTTAGCAATCACAACTTTATGAAATTTATTGCTATGATGATAAACATCCCCTAAGCCTATCCAGCATATCTAAATGCGGATTTTTACTTAGGCAAAACTTTGAATGAGTACGATACCTGTCATCATACAAACGATACCAACGAGCGCCATGCTTTTTAATTTAACGCCATAAAACGCAACATCTAAACCTGTGGTAAGCAGTAAACCACTTGCTCCCCATAGCGCGTAGGCTACACTCAAATCCATCGTTTTTACTGCCTGAGATAATGTGGCAAATGCAATAATAATCAAGATTACCGCACCAAAGCCCCAACTTTTATTTTTAAAACCATCCGATTTTTTTAAAAATATATTGGCGATAACATCTAACACAATCGATACTGATAAAAATAGAATACCGTTACTCATTTTTATCACCTGCTGTTTTAGCCGTTACCATGCCTTTCTTTAATAGGATCATTCCTAATAGTATAAAACTTACCCCAAAAATTTTTGAAACCGATAAAACTTCCTGAAACAAAATATAACCGATACCTGTCATGACAATGAGCCCCATACCTTCCCACGTTGCATACGCAATGCTAAGTGGGATCTTCACAATTGCTTTCGATAATAAAAAGTAGGACAACCCAACCATCACAAGTAATAAAAGATATCCACCAATGGATTCATTTTGCCCGACAATCTTCATCATCGTCGTGCCAGTTACTTCAGTAATGATTGCTAAAAATAACGCACACCACTGTAGCATAATATCTAACCCCTTACCTATATAAACAACTTGATCTTGCGTTGTTTTTATTTGTAAAGCCTCGTTGCTTTACAAATCTATTATATCATTGATCCTACGGCACTGGCGAACCGCCCAAAATCATCCTATTCCTGCCTATTCCAGCCAATCTGCCGTTAAAGTAGATAGCCACAGAGTTCCTCAAATCTCCGCTCATCTCCACTGAGTTCCTACCTACTTTCCCTCATCAAAAAACAAAACATTTGCATAGACGCTTTAGAAAATATCTAAATCCGTTCCACTTATAAACTAGTACGAAGATAGGCTGCCGGTTGGTGAGAAGTGCTCAGATGCTAGGAACAGTAAGAGACTCTGAAGGAGTCGTACTTTCGTACGTCGACGAACAGCACCTTGTCGGAGGGCGCAGATGAGTGCTTATCGCCGACCCGCGGCCTGTCTGTCCATAGTATGTCTCGTTAATTTTTATATTCTGTAATATCATGACAATGAAGTAAACAAACTTCCCGATCATCATTCCAATGAATTTTTGAAACAGCTGCCTTGATCCACAGCTTTCGCTTCGGTAAATAAACTTCCTTATTCACCTGCTCAATTGATTCTGTAATCTGAAGCATTGGGCAATACGAACACGGACCATCTTCACAACTGATGAATTCATAACATAATCCGCCCATATGATGACTACCAAAAAACTCAATTGCTTTCTTATTTAAAAAAAGCACTTCATGGGTATTTTTATCAATGACATAGATAAAAGAATCAATATGATCCATAATTTCAAGCGCATGCACATGCGAAAGTTTTAATTTGTCTATCGCACGCTTTTTAAGTAAGAATGTACTTAAAATCTCCGCAGTAAAAGATAGCACCTCGATTTCAGCATTAGTCCAGATGCGAGGATGCTTATAATATTCAAAACCGATAACCCCTCTAACCATTCCACTATCAATCATGTGACAATACAGTAATGATTTGACTGGACTATCTTTAAAGTATAGCTTCAGTTCATCAGATAAAAGATTAATATTTGCACAACTAAACACACCATTTTTATCAAAATACGGATGAACTTTTTCAACAAAGTCTGCTGATATTCCTTGTTGCTCCGCTTGAATTGAGGGTACTGACTTATTACACCATTCAAACGTATTAGAATATAAAGAGTCTTCTGTTTTTTCATGAATAACCGCTCTGCTTACATTATACTTTAAGCCAATCACTTCTAAAATTAAATGAATTGCTGTATTTGCATCTTTACTTCGATATAGTATTTTAAAAATATACTCAATAACATTCTCATGAAATGATTTTGATATTGGAACATTGCTTTCATCAGTACTCGCGGTCATTCTTTTATTTTCATATTGAACTTGCGGCATTTCCTCATAATAAAGATAAAAATTATTTTTACCATGTTCTTTGACATAATACAAAGCCTGATCCGCATTCTGAAACAAGGTATCGAAGGTATCACCGTGGTCAGGATATAGTGCTATACCAATACTGGCAGATACCTCATAAGTTTTATCGTTACTATCATAAGACCGTCTTAGACTTTTAAGAAGTTCTTGCACCTTTAAGAAAACAATATCCATTTTAGGAATATTTTTTAGTAGAACGATAAATTCGTCACCACCAATTCGACCTACAATATCGGAATCACGAAAAGTTCTACTAATACTATGTGCTAAATCAGCGATCACCGCATCGCCAAACAAATGTCCCAAATGATCATTTACATCTTTAAAACCATCAATATCTATAATAAATAATGCCTGCTTCTTGTTTGGCATAGTGACCTCTGCTATATATTCCTCAATCAGCTGATTCGTTGTAGCTTTATTATATAATCCGGTCAATACATCCTTTTGTGCCTGACAAAGCAATTTTTGATGTTCTTTCTTTTCCGCATCGATATCCGTAATCATCCCAAATACCCGCTCAGGTTGATTATCATCACCACATCTTAGCACTAAGCGAAATTTACACCAAATATACTCTTGTTTATTATGCAGAAGTCGTACTTCAAATTCTGCATAATTGTTTAATTGCAAAAAACCTTCTATATTCTTTTTCACCTGATTAACATAGCGAACAATTTTTCTTCTATCCGCCGGGTGTATCCTTAATGCCTGACGAATATTTTGGCTAAAGTGATCATAGCTTGGTTCATAATCAAATTTAAGTTTCCACTGCGATGAAACATAAAATTTATCTGTTTGAACATCCCACTCAAACGTGATTGCTTCACTTAATTCAGCTAAAATGCGGTAGCTTTCTACATCAAACTGTTTGAAATTTTTCACTACGATGCACCACTCTCTCTGAAGCAAAATAACTCATAATTACTACAATTATAACATAACCATAAACGAATTAATGACAATTTCCTTGAAAAGATTATGACAACTTTTTCTTATAAACCATCTATAAATATACTGTTCTTATTTTATAAATTGTTACACCAACATCCATACATCATATTCAAAAATTCCACTTGCTATTTTATCAAAATTATGATATATAAGAGATGTAAATGGATTATTTTGCAACAAAAACCTAAGGATGGGGGTGATGTTATGAATGTGAACTCAGTAACTTCTTTGAGTCAGTCTTCTTATTTGACTTACAAAACAGGACAGTCTAACAGTGCTTTTGCTTCTATTGCCAATATTCAAACTGACGTAACAAATACTAAGTCTAGTAATTTTTTTCTGAATTCAAGTCAGTATAGCTATACGAGCAGTGATGATTTACTAAAAAATGTTTTAAGTAGTCGTTTCGCCGAGCAAAAGAAAACACTGGCTACCTTAAAAGAGTATAGCCAAAAATCCGAAAAATTCTACTCAAACTTTTTTCCTGAAATGAATGACTTGAAAACTTCAGCAAGTACATTGGCTGATACTGATTTTTCATCCAAAAACACCAGTAGTATTGTGAAAAACGTCAAACAATTTGCTAGTGATTATAGCAGTGCTGTAGATTTTTTATCTAGTAATAAATCAGTATCTACAGGCGTATCCAATCTGGCAACTTCATTTTCAAGTACCAAGTACAACAGTCGTGCGTATGATTCCATCGGTATCAAAGTTGATACTTCCGGACGCTTAACCGTTGATGAAAGTAAATTAACTTCCGCTTTAACAAGTGATGCCGATCGGGTAAAAGAACTTCTTGGTGGTTCTAGCGGATTAGCAAGCAAAACTATAAGCAGAGTGAATGTCGCTGAAACTAACTCTTCTAATCTAGTACCATTCCCCAATATCAGCAACAGAGCCTATAATGGCATTACGCAAGGTATGTTACTCGATATCTTTGCATAACAGAAAACAACCTCCTATCACAAGATAGGAGGTTGTTTTCTGTTCCAGTTTATTTACTACAAATCATCTGCTATGTCTTTTTTTGCAGTATGAACAGCAGGAACGATACTCATGATCATTCCAACTAACACTACCGCGATAATCATATTCATTTCGACCATAGAAAAAGTTCCAACAATGGCAATTGCAGTTTTCTTTTGTAAGATATTTGCAATGAGTGAAAAAACGCCGTGTCCAAAAAGAACACCAGCAATCGTACCACTAAGAACTAAAAATGCTCCTTCGCCAAAGACGATGGCTAAAATATCACGATCTCCCGCGCCAATCGCCCGTAAAATCGCTCGCTCTCTAGTCCTGCTGATTGCCGACCAATATACGGAAAATGCACTTACCAACATCGCCATTGTAAGGACTGCATTGCCGATCATCTGCAATATTTTTTGGCCTTCACCCAAAATTGCAAATAATTGCACGACTACTTGCGCTGGAAAAATTAATTGTGCTTCTTGATTTTTTTGAAATTGTTGATATAGCCTCATCGCTTCGGCATAACCTTTCGGCTTTACTAAAATGACAGTTGTACTTTTTTCATTCTCATGTTCGTCATGCCCTGCTACCTCAGCATGGGCATGTCCATGCTCATGCATATGCCAGATACTTTCTAAAGTAACTAAAATTCCACTATCATACGGACCATTTAGATCTTTTAATATCCCAACAACCGTAAATTTTTCTGCATGTTCCTCTTCTCCAGCGCCTGCAATCACACCATGTGAAGAAGTAAATTGATCGCCAAGTTTTAGTCCAGTTGCTTCTGCTGTTTTCGCTCCAAGCACCGCTTCAAAAGCGCCTGTAAATTTTCTTCCTTGTGCGAGCTGAAGCCAAGGTGGTTCACCATTTTTTATCACATGCTCAAAAATACGTTCCTCGGTACTGATGAGACGAAAGCCACGATAATTATCACCAAAACCAATTGGAATAGCTGACTGTACCAAGGGATTTTTTTCTAACGCTTCGACCAAATCATAGTCGATATTGCCGATCGGCACATCCTGCAAAAACACAGTATTTAGCACCAACTGATTGGGGCTTCCCTTCGCTCCCACAATTAAATCAAATGGTTTGCCTTGATCAGACCTTGCTGGATGCTAGAGGAAAGTAGCATCACAACGATTGTCATCGCAATCGAACTGGCAATGACAGCAATACTTAAAAGACTGTGTAAAGGTTTCTGACAAATATTACGCCAAATGATGAGTAAATGTGTCATGCCGTTGCCCTCCCTTGCGGTCTAACTTGATAAGAAAGCTTAAACTGCGACATTACCATCTGATCATGTGTGCTTAGTAATAATTTGCTATTGTTTTCATGGCATAGTTTTTTTAATAATTCTAAAATAATTGATACATTAGCTTGATCAAGACTGGCGGTTGGTTCATCCGCTAAAATAAGTTTTGGCTTATTAATCACCGCTCTAGCAACCGCTACCCGCTGTTGTTCGCCAATACTCAGACGATTCGGTCTACT
>JARBTT010000215.1 GCA_029240055.1 Anaerosinus sp. | reverse complement strand
TAATTCTGGCACTTGCATCGGCTAGTAAAAAAGATGCAAGCGGAGAAAATTTACGTGGGATAGATGATCCGAATCTTTGGGTTAAACTAAATCAGCAAGAATTGGCAAAATACACCTTGATTGATGATAATGCAATTTATCGATGTGCAATGAAAAGTGGCACTTATCATAGAAAAATTATTGAGATTACCACAGAAATGTTGGAGGAAGGAAAAAATAACATATCTCTTTCAACAGATGGTTATATAATGTATGATACGGTTATTTTTTGTAGTATTTAATAGTATGTCGGATAATTTTTACTTAGAAATTTTTTTGTGAAATGTATTAAAGATTGCATTCTTTATTAAAAAATGATTCTGATGAGATCGATTTTTATTGCTTTTGGGAACAAGGAAAAGAAAAGTTAATAGGAGTGAGATTTATATGGAAAGATACGCTTGGAAGGCAATTGTACACGATGGTAAATTGATAGAGTATAAAAAACGGCATGATGAAATATGGCCAGAGATGAAAGCACTTTTAAAATCTGCTGGAATTTGTAATTATTCTATTTGGAATGTTGGCAACGAGCTCTTTGGCTACTACGAATGTGAAAAAGGTGCTGACTATGCGGCAAAAGTCCAGTCAGAAAGTCCGATTGTTGATCGATGGAATGAATATATGAAAGATGTTATGACGATGGAGATGGATACAGAGACTGGTGCGCAACCTCAATTGAAAGAAATGTTTTATTTTAAATAATAAAAAAGAACTTCGTTGCCATAGAAAAACTGCCCCCCATAAGCTAGATTTAGGTCTAACTTATGGGGGGCAGTTTAGCGACGAGGTTCTTTTCGTAGTAGGCACAAAAACCAAATTAAGAATAAAATGTGAAGGTATTTTTAGGAATATTGCAGGAAAGTCTTGCATTTTTTTGACAAAACATTAATAATAAAGGGTACACCTTTTTATTTTTATCGAGTAATTGAATGAAAAATTTACATATTTAGCAAGTGGAGGATAGAAATGCGTAAGTCTATTATTTTATGGTTGGTATTGGTGTGTTTTATCGCTAGTCCAGCGATTGTCTTTGCATCAGATTTTAGTGATCGAATAAGTGGTTTGGTAAAGGTGCAAGGCGTGCGAGTTTACAGTAACGGTGATAGTAAAGTAAGAGTGGTTTTGGATAGTTCAGGGCCTGTTGAATATAAAACATTTGTCTTATCAAATCCAAATAGAATCGCGGTTGATATTAAAGGAGCTTGGCTCAGTCCGACTGCAGATAAAGTGACAATGGTCGAGGGTGGCTTGGTAGGTAAAGTAAGAATCAGTCAATTCGATCCGACGACGGTACGTGTCGTTGTGGAAGCGAATGTATCAAAAGATCGTTATAAGGTTTTTCAGTTGAAAGAAAATCCCGCAGCAAACAAATCAAATCGTATTGTAATGGACTTTGGTGATTTGGCGCAAGATGATACACCTAAGGCAGCAACGGTGGAAGAAGCGACCATTGCTGCTGTGCCAGATGCCGATAAGGTTGTGACGAAGACGATTAAACTTTTCGATACCCCTGGTTTAAAGGATAAAATTATTGCAATTGATCCAGGGCATGGCGGTAGTGATCCTGGAGCGGTTGGACCGCATGGTATCACAGAAAAAGAAATTACGTTAGCCGTGGGATTAGAACTGAAAAAAATGCTTGAAAATGAAGGCGCAAAGGTTATTATGACCAGAATATCGGATGTAGATGTTGCTTATGCCAATGCGACGGCAAAAGATGAATTACAGGCGCGCGCTGATATTGCGAATAATGCAAAAGCGGATGTCTTTGTTAGTATCCATATGAACGCCTTTGTGAATACACAAGTAAAAGGAACTGCTACCTATTATTATCCGAAGACCAACGGTGATGAACGGATAGCAAGATTTGTTCGTGAAGGATTAATCAGTCAATTAGGAACAGATGATCGAGCTATGCAGACTTGTAATTTCTATGTTGTCAAACATACGACGATGCCAGCAACACTTGCAGAAGTTGCTTTTGTATCCAATCCGGTGGAAGAGCAATTGCTAAAATCTACCGAAGGTACTAAAAAAGCGGCAACTGGTATTTTCAGAGGTTTAGATCGATATTTTTCTTATGAATAATTTTTACATATTTTAGTGAAATAAACTTGACGATTGGGAATTGTTCATTATAAAATAATGTAGGTTTATAAATTTAATAATAAAAGCCCTGTTTGTGGCAAAGTCTACAAATGGGGTTTTCTTTTGTAGAGAATTTTAATAAGTGAGGTAGTAGTATGATTGAGAAAAGCGATAATGATGAAGTCATGACTCAGTTGGATGCAGAACTTGAAGACCAAATGGAAAAGCGGAAAAAGATACTTTGGCGTTATGATGTTCCAGAAGAACGTACCTTGCTTGCTGCTCTTGCTACGCTAACCAAGGCGGAACTTGATGACATTCGTTATAACTTATGCGTACAAGGTATTAGTTCTTTAAAGAAACAAGAAATGGCAGCAGCATTGGTGCCTGCTATTATTGATTTTTCTCATAAATGGATGCTTACGATTGGCATTGAACAATACAATATTTTAACGCATATGAGTAGAAAAAATGGGATTAGTACCGTTGTTGATATGAACGATGTTCGTATGGATTATATGCGTAGTATGGGCATGTTGTTTAGCGGGATGTATGAGGGCAAAGAAGCTTGGTTTTTGCCGAATGATTTGTTAAATGTATATGCGAGTTTGGACAATGCTAAATTTAGAAAAGAGATTTCCTTTAATGATGAAGCCAGTCGGTTGGCCACTGGACTGTTATTTTATTATGGTTATTTACCCTACGATCAATTGCATGAACGGGTCAATGGTTTCTTAAAAGCTAGAAAGCTAGAATTTATTGATTTTATGGGGATTATGATTAATGCAGGTTGCTGGCAAGGAAATATCGTTGCTCTTGAGGTCGGCATGCACTATTATACGGTTCTAGATCCAGAGGCTTTATCTACAGAACAAATTGTTCGTGAAGATATTGAGTATTATGAATTTACTTATGAAGAGGTTTATCAAGCAGGCGAGAGCGAATATGTCGAAGAAACAGATGCTTATTTTGAATTGTTAAAGTTTTTTAAAGATGAATTGTCGCTAAATCACCATGAAGCTGTCGATATTGTTGGTGAAATATTAATCATGATATTAAATAATGAGCAATTTAATGAAATTTTAGAGTATATACAAAACATGGTGGAAATACCGAAGATGGAAGATGTACAGTATTTAGCTGATAGTATTGCTGAGTTGAACGATACCACTCATTTATGGATGCTGAAAGGCAATAGTCCAAGAGAATTATCACCGAGCGGGAAAAAACTCTCGAAAAAATATCAATCGCAGAAAAATCGTGATAATGTGGTGAAATTTGTTCCAAGGACTTCAACGATCGGTAGAAATGATCCTTGTCCTTGTGGTAGTGGAAAAAAATATAAAAAATGCTGCTTGGATAAAGACTGCGAATGAGACAAACGTACAGTTATAAAGAAAAGGTTAGAGAATTTATCATTGTCTTGTTACCAATCTTTATTACGCAGATTGCACTGATATCGACGGGTTTTTTTGATACGATTATGGCGGGGAATGCTGGTGATTACGATCTGGCCGGAGTTGCAGTTGGTGTTAATATTTTCATGCCAGTATTTTGCGGCGTTTTGGGGGTTATTTCTGGATTAACTCCGATTATTGCTCAGTTACACGGTGCCGGTCAAAGAGGGAAATTACCGTTTATTGTCGTGCAAGGAATGTATCTTTCGGTGGCTATCAGCATCATTTTTATTTTGTTTGGTTGTTTGAGCATTGAGCCTTTGCTCCGTTACATGGAGCTTGAACCACAAGTGACAAGCATTTCTCTTGGGTTTTTAAAAGCAATTGCCTGGGGAATTTGTCCGATTCTTATTGGATCGACGCTAAGAAATTTTATT
>JARBTT010000039.1 GCA_029240055.1 Anaerosinus sp. | reverse complement strand
CTACTTTGATACTATCTTGTGCCATTTTAACAGCACGTTTCACTCCATAACAAAATCCATGATGCTGCGCTAAAATTACTTTCATTACTCTTCACATCGTTATTAGATCCACCTATATTCTAATAACGAATTCACCTCACTTTTATTTTCAGAATTGTATTAATTATATCATACTTCATTGTTTTAAAAACTTATGAAAGAAAAAGAGCGTAATTACGCTCTTTCATCTTTCATAAGTTTTTCAACTTCATCCATAATTCTTTGGGAAAATTGCTGTAAAGTAGCTTTATCCGTTTGTTCACTCTCAAATTGAATCGGCTTACCATAACGCACTTCAAGTTTAGGTAAAAAACTACCCTTTGCCATAATTTTATTAGTACCAATTACTGCTGTTGGAACGACAGGAACACCAGCTTTCAACGCAATAAGAGCAAGCCCCGGTTCTGCTTTTTTTATCATTCCAGTTTTACTACGAGTCCCCTCCGGAAATAAACCAAGGCAGTGTCCATCATTTAACAACGTAATTGCCATCCGAATAGCCCCCCGATCAACAGCCCCCCTACGAACTGGAAAGGAATGAAGTTTTCTAATGATATAGCCAAAAATCGGAATTTTAAACAATTCTTCCTTTGCCATAAAGTGAACATATCTTGGTACAAAGGCAGCTGCCAAAGGTGGATCCCACAAACTAAGGTGATTTGCAGCAATAATTACACCACCTTGTTTCGGTATATTTTCCCTACCTACCACTTTGCAACGAAACAAACATCGAAAAATAACAATTAAAATGATTCTAACAATATCATACAACATGTTGTTCACACTCACAAAGCCCTAAAATTTCCATAACAGCCTCATCAATCGACAAATTTGTTGTATTTAACAACTTAGCATCTTCTGCTTGGATTAAAGGAGCTATTTCACGTTCACTATCAGCTTTATCACGAGCAGCAATTTCCTCTTTTAATTTTTCTAATTCGATGTTATACCCTTTATCTTTAAACTCTCTCCATCTACGCATTGCACGCTCTTCTATTGAAGCTGTTAAGAACAACTTTATATCTGCATGTGGTAAAACGTATGTACAAATATCACGGCCATCCATAACAACACCACCATTTTGTGCCATCAGTTGTTGTAACATGACCATTTTTTCTCTCACCTTGGCGATTTGCGCAACTTTAGAAACAAGCTGTGTAACTTCCGGTGTCCGAATAACATCAGTTACATCTTTTTCGTCGACCATAACTTGTATCTTACCATCCACATAATTCAATTCAATTATAATATCTTTTACCATTTCACAAATGAAGGTCTCCGTAATCGAACCAGGATTCGCTTGCAATACCTTCCAAGCAACCCCTCGATACATTGCGCCAGTATCTATGTAAGTATAATTTAACTTTTTTGCAACTAATCGCGCAACGGTACTTTTACCAGCTCCAGCTGGCCCATCTATTGCGATAACCAATTTTTTCATAGCTTCCTCCCAATTATCTACTTGCCAATTTTATCTAAAGTTGCATAAAAATCAGGATAAGAAATATTTACACAACTTGCTTTTTCAATCGATACACCAGCACCAGCTGCACCAGCAACCGCTAAAGCCATAGCAATACGATGATCGTGATAAGAATAACATTGTGATGATTTAAGCGCAACTGGCCCCTCAATGATTAGGCCATCTTCTGTTCCTGTAATACAATGATTAAATTTATTAAATTCAGTTGTAATTGCATTTAGACGATCTGTTTCTTTTACACGCAACTCCCCCGCTCCGGTAATGATTGTACGCCCTTTAGCAAACATCGCTGCAACAGTTATTACAGGAATCTCATCAATTAATCGCGGCATAATTTCAGCGCCAAATTCAACACCTTTTAATTCTGCCGATTTTACAACTAAATCCGCAACTGGTTCTTTTCCACTAAAGCGCTCATTAACGATATGAATATCCGCCCCCATAGAGAGTAAAACCTCAATAATACCAGTACGAGTTGGATTGATTCCAACATTTTTAAGGGTTAAATTACTATTGGGAATAATCGAAGCAGCTACTAGCCAAAATGCAGCTGAACTAATGTCGCCAGGAACTTCAATGCTTTCTGGCGATTCAAAATGTTCCACTTTTTTGATTCCTATACTTGTACCAATTTTACGTAAAGTAACCCCAAAAGTTTCAAGCATTCTTTCCGTATGGTCACGTGATGTATATGGCTCCGTAACAATGGTCTCTCCGTCTCCATACATACCAGCTAATAAAATAGCCGACTTCACTTGCGCACTTGCCATTGGCATTTTATATTCTATAGAAGAAATTTTATCTACTGGCTCAATAGTGAGTGGTAAATATTTTGAATTTTGCCTGGCAATTATTTTTGCCCCCATTTGTGATAAGGGTTTAATCACTCGTCCCATTGGTCTTTTTCTTAAGGAAGCATCCCCTGTAAATGTAGATAAAAATGGTTGTGGTGCTAAAATCCCCATCATTAAGCGTAACGTAGTGCCAGAGTTACCAGAATCAATCACATTTTCTGGCTCTATCAATCCATGTATTCCTTTACCATGAACAATCAATTCATTTGAACCAATTTGTTCGATTTCTATTCCCAATGCACGCATGCAAGCAACCGTTGACATACAGTCTTGCGCATTTAAAAAATTAGTTATTCTGACTGGCTTATTACCCAAGCTAGAAAACATTACACTTCTATGCGATATTGATTTATCCCCTGGAATAAAAATTTCTCCAACCAAACCCTTACTAGGATTTATCTTTTTTGTATCATCCATATTCTAATACCCTCTTGTTTTCCTAATGTTTTATTTAATGTATCATATAATAGTGCATACAATAAACAATTGTATTAGAATTCGACTACGAATCCCTATCTTCCTTCATAACATAAAACTAATTTTAAAATTAGTTGAAATAAAATCTAACGGTCTAACGTGAAGGTTTTGCCTTCTAACTTGTCAACAATTGATAAGTTAAATCTTACCTCATTATTCAACATGATAAACTGTATACCCATCAATACTATAAAGATTATTATAGAAAATTTCAACAAAAATTTTTCACCTTTGTCAGGATATAAAGATTGTCTTTTTCGCACAATACCAACTCCAAGTCTAAAGTAATCATATTATGCGCAAATCATATACATCTAGTCATTCCAAGCTGCATATTGACCAGCAATATATCCGGTAGAAAACGCAGCCTGTAAATTAAAACCACCAGTATATCCATCAATATCAATAACTTCACCGGCAAAATACAAATCTTTAATTAATTTTGATTCCATTGTCTTAGGATTAATCTCTTTAACATGAATCCCCCCTGCGGTTACGATAGCCTCCTCAACTGGCCTCGTCTTTGTTATCGTTAATTTCAGTCCAGTAATTACTTCGATCAAACGCGTTCGTTCCTCTTTTTTAATCTGGTTGATTGATTTATCTGGATCAATATAAGCTAAATCAATCACAACATCAATTAATTTTGCTGGAAGTAATTCATTCAAAGAATTCTTTATTTGTTTGCGAGAAAATTTTTCAAAATCTCTTTGTATCCGTTTATCTAATACCTCTAATGTTAATGCTGGTTTCAAATTGATCGATAATTCAACAGCTTTGTTTTTAGTCAAATATTCAGCAACAATTTTACTCAATGATAATATAATAGGCCCAGATATCCCAAAATGAGTAAATAGCATTTCGCCAAAATCTTCGCCTACTTTTGCACCGTCTGCATAAACAGATGCACAAATATTACGAAGGGATAGTCCTTGTACATCTTTAATCCAATCTTCTTCTACTTCCAAGGGTACTAAGGAGGGCTTAATCGGTACAATAGAATGACCTAATTGCTCAGCAATAGCATAACCATCACCTGTGGATCCTGTTCCTGGATAAGAGGCACCACCAGTAGCTAAAATAACAGCATCAGCATTATAAAACACACCTGACATACTTGTTACACCAGTAACTTTTTTATTCTCAACGTTAATTTTTTCTACAGCTTGTTCCGTTATAATCTCAACGTTTAATCTATGCAAAGCTCTAACCATCGTTCCAACGACATCAGCTGCTTTATCACTTTCCGGAAAAATCCGTCCACCGCGTTCTACTTTTGTTGGTAAACCAAAACCATTAAAAAATTCAACTACATCCGTATTGGAATAATTATTAATCGCGCTATATAAAAATTGCCCGTTACCAGTCATATTTTTGATCAAGGTCGGAATATCCGCACTATTAGTTATATTACAGCGCCCTTTACCCGTGATAAGCATCTTTTTTCCTACACGTTTCATTTTTTCTAATATTGTAACTTTTGCTCCTTGCTCTGCCGCCTGAATTGCTGCCATTAAGCCTGCCGCGCCGCCACCAATAACCATTATTTCTTTCATTTTATGACACCCTATCCTTCTATAACATTGAAAACAATTAAATAACCCACCTTTAGGGTTATTTAATTGTTTTTAAATTTTCAACCTCATCAACAGACAACAATCTATACTGTCCTCGGCGTAAACCTTCTAATGTTAATGTAGCAAATTTTATACGTTTTAAGTTTTTCACCGGATAGCCAATCGCATCACACATACGGCGGATTTGACGATTTTTTCCTTCATGAATCGTAATTTCAAAAGTAGTAATGTTATTACTAGGGTCAATATCGAGAATATTAACTTTCGCTGGTGCGGTTACTCCATCTTCTAGTTTAATACCAATTCTCAATAGATCTAACTTATCTTCCGATGGAATACCTTGGACTTTAGCGATATAAGTTTTATACACTTTGTATTTTGGATGAATAAGACTATTGGTAAGTTCCCCATCATTCGTTAATAAAACTAAGCCTTCTGTGTTATAGTCCAACCTCCCGACTGGATACACACGCTGAGAAACACCTTCTAATAAATCAATAACAGTTTTACGCCCTCGATCATCTTTTACACTTGTTATTACACCTTTAGGTTTATTCATCAAAATATAAATATTTTCTTGACTTGCAATTAATTTTCCATCAACACGAACTTTGTCTTTATTAATATCAACTTTTGTTCCAAGCTCACTAATGACCTTTCCATTTACAACTACGCGCCCCTCTTTTATTAATGTTTCTGCTTCTCTTCTAGATGCTATCCCAGCTTGACTAATAACTTTTTGTAAACGTTCCAAAATTTAATCTCCTTTTACATTTATGTGTTTAAACTCTGATCTAATCCTGCATAATGGTTTTATATTCTGTTTGTACCTTACACATCTTAACTATTTTATTATCTTGTATTAATTTATGACAACTGCCACAAATCCCTTCACCGCAACACATGGTTGCATTATTCGTTGCTACCATTGGTATATTAACACCAATTTCATTCATTAATCTTATTATAGCAGAATGTTGTCCATCTGGCCCTGCGCTAACAATAACATCATTGTTTTCCATTATTAATTCTCTAAGCTTAGGAAAACCAACTTTACGTAATGAGGTTACTGTATGTAATAAAACGTCATTTTTCTCTAATAGATCCCCGATGAAAACATTTCCAACTTTGCCAGGAGCAACGATTGCTGTAATTGTATTTTTATTTTCCATAAGTTTTTTGATAATAGGCAAAGCGGGTGCTTGCCCAATACCTCCAGCTACCAATAATATCTTACCATCCATTATATTGTCAATCCATGGTTTGCCTAAAACCCCATTAAAATAAGGGCCTTTTATAATTAAATCATCATCACTATTTGATAAAAAGCGTTGTGACTTTGCTCCAATTCCTTCTACAATAACACTAATTTTATTATCAATAACCTTAACGACACCAACTGGAAAGTAAAAAGATTCTATATCATTCGTTCTACGTAAAAAAACAAATGAACCTATTACATTTAATTTATCCGCTAATACTTGGTCAGTTAAAATTTCAAATAAATAGGTTTGCGCTCCAACTTGTGTTTTAGATAAAACACTGCTTTCATATGCAAGCCTAACCGATGAACCTGTTTTATTATTCTTCATTTTTTCTTTCCAATGTTTCTCATACATGATACAAATCCCACTCCAATTGCATTCGCAAGTATTCGTTCCTTGTAATTTTGTACAGAAAACACAATGATTTGTTTCCGCTAATAAACATGGGCAATACTGAGAGTTAATATCGCTACACCGTGCTATCAAGCTTTTCATTCTTTCACCTCCTAAACCAAACAGGTATTATAAATATCAGTTAAATTATTTTCTTTTATTCTCGCTTTAATTTCCAAGTCATTTACCGAATAAAGACCACTTACTTGCATCCTCTCAAAATACACGGAGCCCGAAAAAGTGTAACGAAGTTTCAATCCATCCGTTTCTAACATTTTTTCATGTACAAAAGCAATAAAATCTCCAACAGCTACTGTTCTTGGCAATTCTAGATATTTCATATCCAAAGCACAACGAACTGCATTATTACCTGCGAGCAAACCAGTAATAATTGCTTCTGTATGACCAACCAATATTGCAGATTTTTCTCCTGCGCAAAAAACGTTTTCTAATCCATTAACAAGCAAACAATGATTACTAGGGGCTATACCTAAATAACGTACCGAATTTCCAATGCCACCGGCATAGGGATCTTCATAGCGAGCTTTTTCCAGCCCCTTAATCGTGCGCAAATCTTCAATAGGAAAATAAGAAGTCATTAACTTTGCATGACCAGTATCCAATAAAATAAGGTTATCTGCAAATTCAGGTAGAGCATATTGACTGCAAGCCTTTTTATTTAATGAACTTGTTCTTTTTATTTTCTCCGGTACTTTTAAAATAACAACTCCTTCTCTATCTAACTCTTCTCTAACTTCGTCAGATAAAGAATCTTTATTTATCTTACACGATCCACTCATAGCTCCAATACTACCATCCGCTTTATGCCCAAAAAATTCATTTACTCCTGCTTTATGGCAGATACTAACTCTCGGTCCAAAAGATGGACACCTTAAAATACACATAGAACAACCATTTCCATACTCAAGACAATTTCCCATTGGGCCCGCGGTTCCAGTTGCATCAACAAATACATCAGCTTCTAATTCATCGCCACCATCTATAATAACACTCTTCAAATTTCGAGCATATTTTACTATATGATTTACCCTAGTTTTCGTTTTAATACATACTCCATATGACTTTAAAATATTTTTAATAATAGGCTCCATTTTGGATACATCATATAAAGAAGCATGTTTATGTCCTGGGAAATTTATACATTCATGACGACTATTTTGATCCATTGCCGTGAAAAAATCGCCACCACCCATCGCTATACTTTCTTCTGCAGCAGTATACCGTCCATTATTTCGAAAAATTCCACCAACCAATCCAGTCCCCAAAAGCATATCAGTCCGCTCTAAAAGAAGAACTTCAGCACCTGCTTTTGCCGCAGATAACGCAGCAGCACATCCAGACCAACCTCCGCCGACGACAATAATTTTTGGCAATTTGCTCCCTCCCTAACTTAAATCTCAATACAGTGTATTCACCTGAAGTGAAACTGCTACACTCAGAAAATAAAGCTGATGCCATCGCACCAGCTTTAACTTGCAAATATTAGCCGACAAATATAGATTGAACTGAAAAATCCCACCATATCACCAAATAAGCCTATATAAATAGAATATCTCGGATTCTTGATACCAACTGCACCAAAATAAACTGTTAAAATATAAAAAGTTGTATCTGTACTTCCCGTAATCGTTGAAGCAATTCTTCCATACAAAGAATCTGGGCCAAATTGATTGAACATTTCTGTTGCTAAGCCTAATGCCCCGGTCCCCGACAAAGGTTTCATAATTGCTAAAGGAACCAATGCTTCTGGTACCCCTAATAGAGAAAGAATTGGAGATAAATAATTGATCATAAATTGCATCGCCCCCGAGTCCCTAAAAACACTAATAGAAACCATCATGGCCATTAGAAATGGCATAATTCGAACTGCTGTATAAAATCCCTCGCTAGCCCCTTCAACAAATGCTTCATACACTTTAACCCTTGACCATAAGCCACTTAAAATGATAATTACGATTGCCATCGGAATCGCCCAAATAGACAGTTCTGTACATAATTCTAACATCATCATCTATTCCTCATATCCGATAATAAATAATTCGACACAAAAAATCAAAAAGTAATACCATTATCGTCGTAAATAAGCTTACGACAATTGTTACACCAACAATTTCTTCGGGACTAACCGAACCAGCTGCTGATCTTAATGCAATAACAGTGGCAGGTACTATTGTAAACCCGGTTGTACATATTGCTAAAAAAGTACACATTGCTGGCGTTGCTATCTCTTTATTGCCATTTAAATTCTGCATTTCTTGCATTGCTTTTATTCCTAGCGGGGTAACTGCATTACCTAGCCCTAACATATTAGCACTAATAGTCATAATAATGGCCCCCATCGCTGGATGATTTTCGGGAATATTACGAAAAATATGTTTCATAATTGGATGTAATATCTTCGTAATTGTTTTAACAATGCCAGCCTTTTCAGCAATCTTCATCAGACCCAACCAGAAACACATAACGCCAATAAGCTTAAAAGATAATGTTACACTGCTTTCTGCCGCAGTAATTACACTTTTAGTAATTATATCAATGTTTCCATTGATTGCTGCATATATAATACCAATAATTAAAAAAGCCGCCCATATTACATTAATCATATTCATTCACCTCATACCAACTTTATGATATAAGTGATATAAAAATACTAAAAAAGGACGACATATCGCCGTCCCTTTAGTGTAATTTATTTTTGAAAAATTCTATTGTGTTCATAATTGATTGATAGATGGTTATGAAAAATGATCTACGTTCTATATCATCATTCGCTAGTAAATCTGCTGAAACAACTTCCTTATTATCATATAAAATATGTACAGCACCTACTCGATCACCTTTGGTAATTTCAGCTTCAACAGAATCCGGAGCATCTATAACCGTAGTAAATTTATCTTTTTCGCCATCAACTACAGGAATATCAATATCTTTATCAAGATAAAGCTCTACATATTCTTTTTTACCTGAAAGAACTTTTGAAGTTTTTAAAACATCACCTTTATGGAATAAATTGACCGATTGTATATGTGAAAAACCATAGTTCAAAAGTGCAATGGAGTCATTCCACATATACTCGCTATCCAAAACAACAGCAATTAGTTGCATGCCATCACGCTTTGCAGCCGAAACTAAACATCTCCCCGCTGCATCTGTATAGCCAGTTTTAACACCATTTCCACCGTCATATAACCATAACATCCTATTTTCATTAAACAATTCCCGACCATAGTCATTTTTAGCCCAAGGAATGATTTTTTCTTTTGTGCTAACAATCTGTTCAAACATTGGATTTTTGTATCCATATGCCGCAATCTTAGCCAAATCATGTGCGGTTGAATAATGCTTTGGATCAGGGAGTCCACTAGAATTTGCAAAAGAAGTATTATTGGCACCAATTTCATGTGCCTTTTCAGTCATTAATTTTGCATAATTTTCAACCGATCCGGCTAAATGTTCTGCCACTGCTACCGTAGCATCATTACCAGAAATCAACATGATACCATAAAGCATATCTAACAATCTTAACTTTTCACCGTTTTCTAGCCATAAAGAAGAACCTTCTGTCGTAGACGCTTTTTCACTAGCCGTTACAATATCGTTTAAATCGCCTTTTTCTAAGGCTACAATAAGTGTCATCATCTTAGTTGTACTCGCTGGATACCGTCTACTTTCCGCATCTTTAGCATAGATAACCCGCCCAGTTTGAGCATCCATAACAATTGCTGATTTCGCTGTTACATTTGGTAATACATCAGTAGCCCAACAAGTTGAAATACCTAAATTTAAAATAAAAAATGTTATTAATATAATAACATTGAAGCACTTAAACATAAGAAAATTATATACCCCTTTCTCCAAACCGCAAACACAACATGGATTATTATATATGAAATTCGACCTACAGTCAAAGCCAATTTTCACTCATTCTAGGAAATTTCTAGCTAAAGCAAAACAAGACTCTTGTAAAATCAAAAGTCTTGTTTGCAATTCGAACATATACGTTCTATAGAATCTTTGCTAAGAATGTAACTCATCCCTAACTAGATCATTCTTATCTTTTTGCCCATTTTGTTTATTTAATAATTGCTGTATCGTTTCTATTGCTTGTGGAAATAAGTCTAATACTCTATCATAGACCGAATTTTCTTCTACACACATAAACCGAATTCCATGTTCTGGAGAACATACCAAGAAACCAACGGGCCTTACACTCACTCCGGCTCCACTACCGCCGCCAAAGCCACCTGGCATATCATCATCTTCTTCAAAATCTTCACCACCACCACCAGCGGCAAAACCAAAAGCAACTTTTGATATTGGGATAATGACTGTTCCATCTGGCGTATTCACAGCATCTCCTACAATGGTATTTACATCTACCATCTCTCTGATACTTTCCATTGTTGTTTTCATCAAACCTTGTATCGGATGTTCACTCATATATGTTCCCTCCATAATATTATAATAAACTTTTTAACATATATATAACATTGCCAATCTTTAAACTAAATATACAATTTATCCGAACCTCTTCTTTTTTAGCAGTAAAACTTGGTTTAATCGTCCCTTCTGGAGTAGTAGCAACCATTATATTTTTATAAAGATACTGTAAAATTAATCCTTTAAACATAAAAAGCACTCCATACAACATCGACGTTACCGCAGGATTAAGTACGCCAATGTGAACATAATAAGTAAATTTTTCACAACGTAAATACTTTAAATTTAATTTTATTAGCGCATTACCTATTGTTTTAATATCCAATAATGGATTAAATAGGATCTTTTTATTAATGTAATATTTTATTTTCATATGATCCTCTGTTTTTTTTTCTGGTCTATTTTGACTATGTTTTAAAAAAATTTTTTTAAATAATTCTATATCAATAATATAAACTTTTTTATGATAAAGCGTAATATAATCAAATAACACTACAGCAACATCAATCGTATTGTTTGAATAAAGTTTACTATATTCAATATGAAAATAAAGTTTACTATACCAAACAAATAATATTATTAAAACTATACAAACAATAAACACTAACAACAAATTCATATCACACCTAAACTATTTCATGAAATCTTTTTTGTTTTATTATTATTTAAACATAAGGACAAAAATATACAGAGTAACCATTTAATAATTACTCTGTTATTCAATCTCGGGTAATGCTGGTAGATCTGCAATATCATCCAAACCGAAGCATTTTAGGAATTCTTCTGTTGTCCCATATAAAATTGGCCTTCCAATGACTTCTTTACGCCCGACTTCTTTGATTAATGTACGTTCTACTAACCGATTTAAGACACGATCAACTCTAACACCACGAATACTTTCAATCTCTTGTTTTGTAATTGGTTGCCTAAACGCAATAATGGATAACGTCTCTAAGGCTGGCGCTGACAGCTTGCTTTCTAATACTTGTGCTAGTTTTTCTAAAACAGGCGATAAATTAGGTTTTGTACATAGTTGATAACCACCAGCTACTTTTATAATCGTTAAACCTCTCTCACTATTATCCATTTCATTTTTTAATTGGCAAATTAACTCTTCTATATTTAGTTTATCAACGTTTAATATATCACCTAACCGAGTTGTCGATATGGGGTCACCACTAACAAATAGCAATGCCTCAATATGCCCCTTAAGGTTGTTATAAAACATTACGTTATCACATCCTTTGCTTTAATACAAATTGGTGCAAAAGAATATTTTTGTTCAATAATAACTCGTTTCAATTTTATCAATTCCAATAAAGATAAAAAAGTAACGACTAGTTCTGCCCTTGTTCCTGCTCTAGTAAAAGCATCCGTAAACAATATGCCTTGTTTATTTTTATGTAACAATACCATAATATCCATCATTTTATCTTGAACGCTAAATTTTTCCCTTGATACCAATGTGGTATCATCAACATTGGCTTCTAATACCGCATTAAAAGCAGTCACCAACAAATTAACATCTAAACCTTCTAAGGATACATACTGCGTTAGCAATTGCTCGGGCTCCCTAAAAAACATTTTAGAACGATCCGCTGCCAATTGGTCTAATACTTCACTTACTTCTTTAAATCTACGATATTCTAGCAATCGATCAACCAATTCTTGTCTTGGATCTAAATCAGGATCTTCTTCATCTTCCTCATTTTTTTTCGGCTTAGGTAGTAAAATTCTAGATTTAATCTGCAATAAAGTTGCTGCCATAACTAAAAATTCACTAGCAACTTCAATATTAAACTCTTTAAATTGTTCTAAATATGCTAAATATTGTTCTGTTACTTCTGCAATTGGAATATCATAAATATTAATTTTATTTTTCTCTATAAGATGCATAAGAAGGTCCATTGGACCTTCAAATGAATCTAATTTTATCTTATATTCAGACATTCTTAAAGGTGCATTGCTTCACGAACTTCTTCCATTGTAACAGCGGCAACTTTACGAGCTCGTTCAGCACCATATTCTAAAATTTCTTTTACCCGACCTGGATTTCCTTCATATTCAATACGGCGTGCATGCATATCTGCCATAACATCGACCATTTTCTCAGCTAGACGCTTTTTACATTCAACGCAACCAATACTAGCCTGTCGACAAGCCGTATTAATTTCAGCCACATTATCAGCATTAAACATCTTATGAAATTTGTAAACAACGCAAACATCAGGATTACCACAATCTGTTTTCTTTACACGATTCGGATCTGTTATCATCAAACGAATGCGTGCTCTTAACTCATCAGGACTTGCTGCAAATGGAATATCATTTCCATAAGACTTGCTCATTTTTCTACCATCAATCCCTGGTAATAAAGAAGCTTTACTTAATTGTGCTTGCGGCTCTGGAAATACTGGTTTATATAAATTGTTAAATCTTCTAACAATTTCTCTAGATAATTCTAAATGTGGAATTTGATCTTCACCAACAGGAACATACTCTGCTTTATAAAGCACAATATCAGCTGTCATTAATTCTGGGTAACCGAGGAAACCATAAGTATTGATATCTTTCCCTTGTCCCCCTAATTGTTGAAGCTTATCTTTATAAGTTGGAACGCGTTCTAACCAAGATAATGGAGTCATCATTGAAAGTAATAAATGAAGCTCTGCATGTTCTTTTACTTTTGATTGGACAAAGATTACATTTTTCTCTGGATCAAGTCCAGCGCTAAGCCAATCAATCGCCATGTTATGTATATTTTCTGGTATTTTACTTGTATCTTCATAAGCTGATGTTAATGCATGTAAATCAACAATAGAAAAGAAGCACTCATATTCATGTTGTAATTTAACCCAATTTTCTAATGCTCCCAAATAATTTCCTAAATGAAATTTTCCCGATGGTTGCATTCCACTAAAAATCCGACCCTTACTCATAGAAATCTCTCCTTAAAAAATGAATGTAGCAATTGCCCACATAGCATCAAGTATAAACTTGATAATTGGACTTATAATAAAACCAACTAATCCCAATACAATCAGTCCCATTAAAATCAATGAACCATATTGACTATAGCTCTCATATTGGTATGCCAACCTCCCTGACAAATAGTTCATTAACACTTTTGAACCATCCAATGGTGGAATTGGCAACATATTAAATACAGCAAACATAACATTATAACTACAGATTAACCTTAATGTAGTCATAATCCAATATTCTCTGATTCCCATATGATTTAATATGACAAATATTATCATTGCAACAAAAGCCGTAATTAAATTTGCTCCTGGACCAGCAAGCGATACAAACATCATTCCTTGACGCCCATTTTTAAAATTACGTGGATTCACTGATACTGGCTTTGCCCAACCAAATTGTACTAACCATAACATTATTAGCCCAAACGGATCAAGATGCGCAATAGGATTCAAGGTTAGTCTTCCTTCAAACCGAGGAGTTGGATCACCTAAAGCTACCGCTACTCTTGCATGTGCATATTCATGAATGGTTAAGGCAATCAATAACGCTGGAATACGAAAAATCATATCTACATCAAACACGAAACTACCAACCTCCAACAAATTTTATTAACTTAATAGATTCATATCATTTTATTATACCTAAAATTCTAACAAAAGTGAAACATTACCTGATAAATTATCTATGTATAAGATCACCTGAATTATTTAACTTCTCACTTTTGCCTTTAAAAATTAAAATTCACCTGCAGGGACATAGGTAAACCTTCTTACAAACTTACCACCGACCTCTACCTCTTCACTAAACATCGTAAGAGGTCTCACCCAATGCTCATACTTGCCATAAAGAGCTTGATAAACAACCAACTCTTCCTCTGTTTCACTGTGCTTTGCAATACATAACACTTTATATAGGTTACCTTTGTAATGCTTATAAATTCCTACTTTCATTGCAATACCCCACTTAAAATAAATTTAAACTAAAAATCGTCATTTAAGCCATAAGATTCTCTATATTTTTGCTTTTTCCTGTTCAAAAATAAAAGTCTGTGAATCAAATAAAAAATCACAGACTTTTGACCTTAATTTTTATTATATGCAATTCCATTACGATCTAATATTTCTTCAATTGCTTTTCTGGTAACCGGGGCACCACGACAAATGTCATCTTTTCTCCGCATTTTTCCGATATCGCCAATGCCAATAATTACTGGAATGTCAAGTTCATTTATAACATCTACCGTATCACCTTTAATGATCGGGGTACTTTCTAAAAATACGTTGTTTTTTTCCTCGCCTTTTTTATCTATTGATGTATTCACAATACTACCTTCTTTAGATACACATGCATCTACTGCCACACCATAAATATCAATCGTATTAGAAGCAACCGCAATCGCGCCAAGCACTTCGATATCCGGATGCTTGGCAACGTATTCTAGGGCTAATTCACCTTCTCCTTTTTCAGGTTCTCCTTTATCGTCAAACATAACAAGCACTGGATCTTTCGGCACTGTTTTTAATAACTCAACAATCTTCTTACCACTAATCGGAGTTGGATTTCCTGCTGAAGCTGATAAACACCGTAAATTCAAATCATAAGCAAGTCTTTCAATTACCTTTTGTGCAACGCTATCACCATCTGTAATCAATATAACTCTAACTTTATCAGGCATTTTCTCACCTCATATTTTAGATCATTCAACCTTTACTCTAGCCCTTTGGATTAAATATAACTGCCATTAAGAAACCAAACACAATTGCAGCCATCAAACCGGAGGCTGTTGCACTTAAAGCGCCATTAAAGATTCCCAAAAAGCCATATTTATCAACCCCCTCTAGGGTCCCGGCCGCAAGTGAATTTCCAAACCCCGTTAAAGGAACTGTTGCTCCGGCTCCACCCAGTTCTACCAAAGGTTGATACCAACCTAATCCACCCAAGACAGTTCCCATTACGACAAACAATACCAATACATGGGCAGGGGTTAAATTCGTCAAATCCATCAACAACTGTCCAATAATACAAATAGCTCCACCAACTAAAAAAGCCATAATATATTCTTGCATATCACAAAACCTCCTATACTTCAATTGCCAATGCATGGGCAATACACGGAATTGACTCCTTTTGCTGGTAAGATGTTGGACTATGCAAGCTTCCCGTCCCAACGATTAAAATTTTTCCGTAATTTCTTTTACATAGCATTTGATAAATGTAGCCGCAGAAAACAACAGCTGAACTTGCGCAGCCACTAGCGCCAGCATGTGCATCTTGACCTTCCCTATAAATCATGCACCCACAATCCTCATAATTGTTAGATAGGTCAAAACCTTTTTCCGCACATAACTTTATGACCATTTCTTTTCCGATATCACCCAAATCACCAGTGAAAATCTTGTCATAGTATTCCGGGGTTCGTCCTGTATCACCGAAGTGTGTAATTAAAGTATCTACAGCTGCTGGAGCCATTGCTGGGCCCAGTACATTCGGATCTTTAATTCCCATATCGACAATTTTACCGACTGTTGCATAAGTAAGCTTCGGACCATTTCCTCTTGAAGCCAAAATTGCAGCACCTGCTCCAGTTACAGTCCACTGGGCAATCGGCGGACGTTGTACGCCTAATTCGGTTGGAAAGCGATATTGACGTTCTGCTGCGTCATGATGGCTTGAAGCCGCCCCTGCTAAAACATCGGCAAATCCACCATCAATCATCATAGCACCAATCATCATACTTTCGATCATTGTAGAACACGCACCATATAAACCTAAAAAGGGCCTAGCTAATGTTCTCATTGCAAAATGTGTACTCATCAATTGATTTAATAAATCACCAGCTAAAATAAACTCTAAATTTTCTACCGAACCACTTATTTTTTCACTTGCTTTCGTAATAACTTGTTCTAGCATATAAGACTCACATTGTTCCCAACTATCTAAATCATTGATATTATCCTTCATAATAATATCAAAATATTCGCCTTGTAAACCTTGTCCTTCCAT